>NZ_JBHUAL010000178.1:0-20162 GCF_042789775.1 Kitasatospora sp. NPDC056800
CCCTCCCATCCGAAGCCGACCCAATCCAGTGATCCGTCCGCGAGCTCATCAGCGACTCCCTTGAGCAGGGTGTCCACCGAAATTCTGATACTCCCACGGGCGGGGCCGCTCGGCAGCCGGGGAGCGGGCCCAGGCAGGAGAAGGCCCATGGCCCCGGCCCACCTTGCGGGGGCGGACGGCCGCCGGACGACGGGCGACGGAGCGGGTCTCGTCGCGGTGCGGGGCCGGTGGGGAGGGCGGCCCCAGGCCTGGCCGCTGCTGGATGGGCGCGGGCCCGATGGGCAGGACCGTGGGCGGCCCCGGGCCTGCGGGGCCGGGTGGGTGGGGCAGCGCCGGAGGGTGCCGGGCCGGTGGGCGGGGCGGCCCCGGGCTCGGGGTGGCGAGATGGTGCGACGGCCAAGGGAACGGGTGGGGCGGGGAAAATCTGGTGGTGGTGGGTAGGGACCGGGCGGGGACCAGTCGGTAGGCTCCGTGGCATGGAGCATGAGGTTGTCGTCCCGATGTCCGCCGAGCTGGTGCGGCAGGCCTTGCAGGATCCGGCGCTGCTGGCGCGGAGCGTGCCGGGGCTGAGCACCGAGCCGGCCGCGGTCGGGTCCGGTGCGGCCGAGGAGATCGGCGGCCGGCTGAAGCTGCGGATCGGCGGCTCCACGATCACGTACAAGGGCGTGCTGTCGCTGATCGAGGGCCGGGAGGGCGTGCTGACCGTGCTCGCCGAGGGCGAGGAGGCCCGGGGCAGCGGTGAGGCGACCGCCACCGTCCGGGTCAGCGTCGTGGACGGCGCCGAGGAGGGCACCGCGGCGATCCGCTTCACCGGCGACCTGAGCGCCACCGGCCGGCTGACCGAGTTCGACGAGGAGACCCTCGACGCCACCGGCCGCCGTCTGCTGGACAGGTTCGCCGCCGCGCTGGTCGCCCCGGAGGGCGAGCAGCCGCAGGACCTGGACGAGCAGGAGGACCAGGCCGCGGAGACCTCGACCGGCGCGGGTGTGGTCTTCATCGAGGAGCGCCAGGACCAGCCCGGCGACGACCTGGACGACGACCTCTCCGACCTGATCGCCTTCTCCGATGCCGACGCCGAGCGCTTCGGTCTGCCCACCGGCTCCGCCGACGACGACGAGGACGACGTCGATGGCGAGGGCGAGGCCGCGGACGGCTCCGCCGAGCAGGACGGCGTCGCCGAGGAGCTGCCCGCCGAGCCGCTCTTCGCGTACGAGGACGAGCCGGTGCTCTCCGGCCCGGTGCGCCGCAGCATCGTCGGCCGGTCCGCCGAGGAGGTGGACCACGCCCCGCCGCGCGGCCCGTACGCCCCGGCGCTGCCCGCCCGCAGCGCGCGGGCCCGGGCGGCCTCCCGCTGGGGCGGGGAGGCCGGCGGGATCGTGGTGCCGGGCGCCGGCGGCCGCAACGCGGTGCCGTGGGTGATCGGCGGCTCGGTGGCCCTGCTGGGCGGTGCCGTGGTGCTGGTCAGGGCGCTGCGCCGCCGCTGACCGGGCGCCGGCCGGGCGCGAGCCCGGAGAGCCGCGGGGACTGCCAGGGCCTAGACTGAACGCTCATGAGCAACGACCGCGACGCCCTGCTGGCACAGATCAAGGACAAGGCCGTCGTGCACGGCAAGGTCACCCTCTCCTCCGGCAAGGAGGCCGACTACTACGTCGACCTGCGCCGGATCACGCTGGACGGCGTGGCCGCCCCGCTGGTCGGCCGGGTGATGCTGGACGCGACCTCGCACCTGGAGTACGACGCCGTCGGCGGTCTGACCCTGGGCGCCGACCCGGTGGCCGCCTCGATGCTGCACGCCGCCGCCGCGCGCGGGCAGCAGCTGGACGCCTTCGTGGTCCGCAAGACCGGCAAGGCGCACGGCCTGCAGCGCCGGATCGAGGGCCCGGAGGTCAAGGGCCGCCGGGTGCTGGCCGTCGAGGACACCTCCACCACGGGCGGCTCGGTGCTGACCGCCGTGGAGGCGCTGCGCGAGGCGGGCGCCGAGGTGGTCGGCGTCGCGGTGATCGTGGAGCGCGGCGGCGCGGCCGCCGTCGAGGCCCAGGGCCTGGAGTACGTGACCGCGTACACCCTGGACGACCTGGGTCTCTGACCCCGACCCGCCGGGACGACAAGGCCGGGACGACGAACGACCGAGGGCCGGTGCTGTTTCACGTGAAACAGCACCGGCCCTCGCCGTGTCCGGAGCGGCGGGCGCTCAGCCCCGCCGGTGCCGGCCGCCGCCGGCCTGGACCTGGCTCTCCTCGTCGACCTCGGCGCCGACGCCGGCCCGCTTCTTCTTCCGCTCGCGCATGACCTCGATCAGGATCGGCGAGATGGACAGCAGGACGATCAGCAGCACCGCCGGGATCAGGTACTTGTCGATCACCGGGGCGAGCGCGTCACCGAAGAAGTAGCCGATCAGCAGCATGGACTCGGTCCACAGCACGCCGCCGATCACGTTCCAGACGAAGAAGGTCCGGGCGGGCATCTCCAAGGTGCCGGCGACCGGGTTCAGGAAGGTGCGGATGATCGGCATGAAGCGGGCCAGCACGACGGCCTTGCCGGAGCCGAACTTGTTGAAGTACTCCTCCGCCTTCACCACGTAGTCGCGGCGGAAGATCTTCGAATCGGGCTTGTCGAACATCTTCGGCCCGACCTTGGCGCCGATCAGGTGCCCGAGCTGGGCGCCGGCGATCGCCGCGATCGGGCAGCCGATCAGCAGGACGGCGATCGGCAGCTTGGCGCCGTCACCGAGCACCGAGGAGGCTGCGTTCGAGGCGGCGACGCCCGCGAGGATCAGCAGCGAGTCACCCGGGAAGAAGAAGCCGACCAGCAGGCCGGTCTCCGCGAAGATGATCGCGATCAGCCCGATGGCGCCGAGGGACGAGATCAGGGATTTGGCGTCGAGCAGGTTGACGGCCAGCTGGTTGTAGTCCACGGGCGCAGGATAGCGGGCGCACCTTGCCGGCGACGCGGGCGTACCGTGCCGACGGCGCCCGGCCGGGACCGGTTCCGGCCCCCGCCGGGGCCGCCCGGGTGCCGCCGTGCGCCCGTACCGTGCGACGTTCCGCATGGCGGGCTCCTGCTGACCCGCGGGCACGAGTCTGGGAAGATGGCACAGGCGTCCGGTCCGCGGTGGCACACCACCCTCATGGCCGTACCGCGCAGGTCGCCGCGAACGTGCCGGAGAGCCACCACCGCAACGCCGCGCGTCGGCGGGCCGGCACGGAGTCGTCACGAAGGCGTACACAGCGTCGGACAGCACCGTCCGTACGCCGCAACCCGACAGGAGCGGATCGCATGCCCATCGCAACTCCCGAGGTCTACAACGAGATGCTCGACCGGGCCAAGGCGGGCAAGTTCGCCTACCCGGCCATCAACGTCACGTCGTCGCAGACCCTGCACGCCGCGCTGCGTGGTTTCGCCGAGGCCGAGAGCGACGGCATCATCCAGATCTCGACCGGTGGCGCGGAGTTCCTGGGCGGCCAGCACAGCAAGGACATGGTGACCGGCGCGGTCGCGCTCGCCGAGTTCGCCCACATCGTCGCCGCCAAGTACGACGTCACCGTCGCGCTGCACACCGACCACTGCCCGAAGGACAAGCTGGACGGCTACGTCCGCCCGCTGCTGGCGGTCTCCGCCGAGCGCGTGGCCAAGGGCGAGAACCCGCTGTTCCAGTCGCACATGTGGGACGGCTCGGCCGAGACCCTCGCCGACAACCTGGCCATCGCCCAGGAGCTGCTGGCCCAGGCCGCCGCCGCCAAGATCATCCTCGAGGTCGAGATCACCCCGACCGGCGGCGAGGAGGACGGCGTCACCCACGAGATCAACGACGAGCTGTACACCACCGTCAACGACGCCGTGCGCACCGCCGAGGCGCTGGGCCTGGGCGAGCAGGGCCGCTACCTGCTGGCCGCCTCCTTCGGCAACGTGCACGGCGTGTACAAGCCGGGCAACGTCGTGCTGAAGCCGGAGCTGCTGCGCGAGCTGCAGGACGCGATCGGCAAGCAGTACGGCAAGACCGACCCGTTCGACTTCGTCTTCCACGGCGGCTCGGGCTCGACCGCCGAGGAGATCGCCACCGCGCTGGAGAACGGCGTCGTGAAGATGAACCTGGACACCGACACCCAGTACGCCTTCACCCGCCCGGTGGCCGGCCACATGTTCGCCAACTACGACGGCGTGCTGAAGGTCGACGGCGAGGTCGGCAAGAAGAACACCTACGACCCGCGCACCTGGGGCAAGCTGGCCGAGGCCGGCATGGCCGCCCGCGTGCGCGAGGCCGCCGAGCAGCTGCGTTCGGCGGGCAAGCGCCTGAAGTGAGGCCCGCGCCCCGCGTAGGACCCGCGCCCCGAGCGTGAGAAACGGGTGCCCCCGGCGGACTCCGCCGGGGGCACCCGTACGTCGGGGGTGTCTACCGCTCTACAGCTCTGCCGCTCTCTACGGCTCTACCGATCTCTACGGCTCTGCCGCTCGACCGCTCTACTGCTTGAGCTCCGCGTACGCCTCCGCGCTGCTGTCCTTCAGGAACTGCCAGCAGCGGGCCTCCTCCTCGGTCTCCTTGATCGCGCCGGCCGCCCGGGCGAGCGCCGCCAGGCAGCGCAGGAAGCCGCGGTTGCCGCGGTGCTCCCACGGCACCGGGCCGTGGCCCTTCCAGCCGTTGCGCCGCAGCGCGTCCAGACCACGGTGGTAGCCGGTACGGGCGTAGGCGTACGACTCGACGTACCGGCCCGCCGCGTAGGCGTCGTCGGCCAGCATCGCCCAGGCGAGGCAGAAGACCGGGAACTCGGCCGCCACCTGGGTCGGGGAGGCCGATTCCTCCGCCAGCATCCGGTAGGGCCGCTCCTCCTCCGGGAGCAGGGTCGGTTCGGGACCGTCGAGAAGATTCCTGTGAATCGCCATGCCCTGAAGTCTGCCACCCGAGACGCAGGGGTCAACCGCCGTCCCGGACGGGCGGCCGCCACGGGCACCGGCGCCGCCCACGGGAAGGTGGACATTCACCCGTTCGCCATGCCAGTGTGAAGATCATGTCTGCAGCCCGATCCGTCGGCAGGCGCACCGCACCGCCCCGGAAGGGCGGTCGCCGACGCCGCCGGCAGCGGCGCAGACCCGGTCCTGGCATGCTCACGGCACTGGTGCTCTCCGTGCTGGTGCTGGGCGCCACGGCGGTCATGCTGAACCGCCCCTCGGCGACCCCGGCCACCACCCCGACCACCCAGGCGAGGGTCGCCCCGCCGGCCGAGCAGGCCGCCACGGCGGCACCGGCGCCGGCTCCCGCACCGACCGACACCCCGCCGCCCCTGCCGGCCCCGACACCGACCCCGCCGCCCGCCCCCGCCGCGCCGGACCCCGGCCCCGCCAAGGGCGCGGGCACCTTCACCGTCGCCCCCGCCACCGCCAAGCCGGTCGGGCGCGGCACCGTGCGCCGCTACCGGGTCGAGGTCGAGGACGGCATCGGCATCGACGCCCCGGCCGCCGCCGCGCAGGTCCACGGCATCCTCGGCGACAAGCGCGGCTGGACCAACGACCGCAAGAACGGCTTCCAGCTGGTCGCCGACGGCCCGTACGACTTCACCGTGAAGATCGCCTCACCGGCCACCGTGGACCGGATCTGCGGCGCCTCCGGACTGGACACCCACGGCGAGGTCAACTGCAACGTCGGCAACCAGGTGCTCGTCAACTCCAAGCGCTGGAACACCGGTTCACCGCAGTTCAGCGGCCCGCTGGAGGAGTACCGGGCACTGATCGTCAACCACGAGGTGGGCCACCGGATCGGCCACGGGCACGAGGGCTGCCCGGGCGAGGGCAAGCCCGCGCCCGCGATGATGCAGCAGATCTACGGTCTCAAGGGCTGCGCGCCCAACGCCTGGCCGTACTCGGCGGAGGGCACCTACCTCAGCGGGCCGTCCGTCCCGTAGCCCGCGGGACCGGAGCCGCACCGGGGAGCCGGTCAGCCGAGCACCGGCAGGTACTCCCGCAGGTCGCTGCGCTCCCCCGAGGCGGACACCTCGGCCGCGTCCACCGCCGCCGCCCAGTCCGTCCGGCCGGTGGCCAGCCGGATCCAGGTCAACGGGTCGGTCTCCACCACGTTGGGCGGGGTGCCCCGGGTGTGCCGGGGGCCCTCGACGGCCTGCACCACCGCGTACGGCGGGATCCGCAGCTCGACCGCGCCGCCCGGGGCGCGGTCGGCGAAGGCGTCGGCCAGCAGCCGGGTGACGGCCGCGACGGCCTGCCGGTCGTGCGGGAACGCCGGGAGGGCCCGGGAGGCCGCGGAGACCGGGAAGGCCGAGGAGACCGGGGAGCCGGGGAAGGCGTCGGGCCCGAGCGCGGCGGCCAGGTCGTCGGCGTGCACGACCGTCTCCACCAGCCTGGTCACCAGCATGTCGGAGAGCGTCATCGAACCCAGCCGGATCTCGAACCGCCGCGCCGGGTCGGCGGCTTCGGGCCGCTCCAGCAGGGCGAGCAGCGCGTCCGCGGCCCGGCCGAAGGCGGCCGCCACCGAGGCCGCGTCCCCGGCGAACTCCGCCGCGCCCCGCTCCCGGGCCTGCTCGTCCAGCAGCGGCGCGACGGTGGCGACCCCGGCCGCCCAGCCCGACAGGTCCAGCGGTGCCCGCCCCTGCGGCTGGTCGTCCAGGTGCGCCGGGACGTAGTCGAGTTGGACGGCCAGGTGGGCGAGCAGTTCGCGGACCCGCCACCGCCCCAGCCGGGTCGGCAGGTCCAGCTGCTCCGTGCTGAGCGCGTCCACGGCGGCACGCAGCGCCCTGGTCTGGGCGGCCAGCGCGGCGCGGACCTTCTGCGGCTGGTACGTACGGGGCTTGGCAGGCATGGGGCTCAACATACGCCGAGGGGCGGACGGTTCCGGAGAACCGCCCGCCCCTCGAACAGGCCGATCAGGCCAGCAGGGCCTCGATGACGCCGGTGTGGGCGTCCTTCAGCTCCGCCAGCGAGACGCTGAACTGGCCCTGGACGTCCAGGCTGTCGCCGTCCACGACACCGATCCGGGCGGCCGGCAGGCCGCGCGCGGTGCACATGTCGTTGAAGCGGAGCTCCTCGCTGCGCGGCACCGCCACGACGGCGCGGCCGGCCGACTCCGAGAACAGCAGGACGAACGGGTCCTGGCCCTCGGGCAGGACGATCCGCGCACCGTGGCCGCCCTTGAGGCAGCTCTCCACGAGCGCCTGGCCGAGGCCGCCGTCGGACAGGTCGTGCGCGGCGTCGATCATGCCGTCGCGCGAGGCGGCGATCAGGATGTCGCCGAGCAGCCGCTCGCGCTCCAGGTCCACCGCGGGCGGCAGGCCGCCGAGGTGGTCGTGGACGGCCTGCGACCAGGCCGAGCCGCCGAGCTCGTCCGCCGTGTCGCCGAGCAGGTAGAGCAGCTGCCCCTCCTCGGCGAAGGCCAGCGGGGTGCGCCGGGTGACGTCGTCGATGACGCCGAGCACCGCGACCACCGGGGTCGGGTGGATGGCGACCTCGCCGGTCTGGTTGTACAGCGAGACGTTGCCGCCGGTGACCGGGGTGCCGAGCACCAGGCAGGCGTCGGCCAGGCCGCGGGTGGCCTCGGCGAACTGCCACATCACGTCCGGGTCCTCGGGGGAGCCGAAGTTGAGGCAGTCGGAGACGGCGAGCGGCTTGGCACCGCCGGCCGCGACGTTGCGGTACGCCTCGGCCAGGGCCAGCTGGGCGCCGGTGTACGGGTCCAGCTTGGCGAAGCGGCCGTTGCCGTCGGTGGCGACCGAGACGCCGAGGTTGGTCTCCTCGTCGATCCGGATCATGCCCGAGTCCTCGCCGACCGAGAGCACGGTGTTGCCGAGCACGTAGCGGTCGTACTGGTCGGTGATCCAGGACTTGGAGGCCTGGTTCGGGTGGCTCGCGACCTTCAGCAGGTCGGCCTTGAGGCCCTCGCCGGTGGTCGGGCGGGCCAGCCGCTCGGCGGTCGGGGCGTCGGCCTGAAGCGCGTCCTGCCAGCTGGGGCGGGCGTACGGGCGCTGGTAGGTCGGGCCCTCGTGGGCGACGGTGCGCGGCGGGACGTCCACCACGAGCTCGCCGTGCCAGTAGATCTCCAGGCGCTCGCCGTCGGTCACCTCACCGATGACGTTGGCGATGACGTCCCACTTCTCGCAGATCTCCAGGAAGCGGTCGATCTTGTCGGGCTCCACGATCGCGCACATGCGCTCCTGCGACTCGCTCATGAGGATCTCCTCCGGCGAGAGCGTGTGGTCGCGCAGGTGCACGGTGTCGAGCTCGATCCGCATGCCGCCGGAGCCGGCCGAGGCCAGCTCGCTGGTGGCGCAGGACAGGCCGGCGCCGCCGAGGTCCTGGATGCCCTTGACGAGCTTCTCCCGGAAGATCTCCAGGGTGCACTCGATCAGGAGCTTCTCCTGGAACGGGTCGCCGACCTGGACCGCCGGGCGCTTGGCCGGCTTGGTGTCGTCGAAGGTCTCGGAGGCGAGCACCGAGACGCCGCCGATGCCGTCGCCACCGGTGCGGGCGCCGTACAGCACGACCTTGTTGCCGGCGCCGGAGGCCTGCGCGAGGTGGATGTCCTCGTGCTTCATGACGCCCACGCACAGCGCGTTGACCAGCGGGTTGCCCTGGTAGCAGGAGTCGAAGACGACCTCGCCGCCGATGTTCGGCAGGCCCAGGCAGTTGCCGTAGCCGCCGATGCCCGCGACGATCCCGGGCAGCACGCGCCGGGTGTCCGGGTGGTCGGCCGCACCGAAGCGCAGCGGGTCCATCACGGCGACCGGGCGGGCGCCCATCGCCAGGATGTCGCGCACGATGCCGCCGATGCCGGTGGCCGCGCCCTGGTAGGGCTCGATGTACGACGGGTGGTTGTGCGACTCGACCTTGAAGGTGACCGCGTAGCCCTGGCCGACGTCGACGACACCGGCGTTCTCGCCGATGCCGACGAGCATCGCGTCCGAATCCGGCTTCTTCTCGCCGAACTGCTTCAGGTGGACCTTGCTGCTCTTGTACGAACAGTGCTCCGACCACATGACCGAGTACATGGCGAGCTCGGCGCCGGTGGGACGGCGGCCGAGGATCTCGCGGATGCGCGCGTACTCGTCCTCCTTGAGGCCGAGGTCGGCCCAGGGCTGGGCGGCGTCCGGGGTCTGCTCGGCGTTCTTGACGGTGTCGAGGCTCATCAGGCGTTCACCAGCTGCTTCAGGACGGAAGTGAAGAAGCCCAGGCCCTCGGTGGTCGGACCGGTGAGCGGCTCCACGGCGTGCTCCGGGTGCGGCATCAGGCCGACGACATTGCCGGCGGCGTTGGTGATGCCGGCGATGTCGCGGTACGAACCGTTCGGGTTGACGTCCAGGTAACGGGCGACGACCCGGCCCTCCGCCTCCAGCTCGTCGAGCACCCGCTCCTCGGCGACGAAGCGGCCCTCGCCGTTCTTCAGCGGGACGACGATTTCCTGGCCGGCGGAGTAATCCCCGGTCCAGGCGGTGCCGGCGTTCTCGATGCGCAGCTTCTGGTCGCGGCAGATGAAGTGCAGCGAGTCGTTCCGGGTGAGCGCACCGGGCAGCAGGTGCGATTCGCAGAGCACCTGGAAGCCGTTGCAGATACCGAGCACCGGCATTCCGAGCTTCGCCTGCTCGATGACGGTCTCCATCACCGGCGAGAACCGGGAGATGGCACCGCAGCGCAGATAGTCGCCGTAGCTGAATCCGCCCGGCAGGACGACGGCGTCGACCTGGTGGAGATCCTTGTCACGGTGCCAGAGGGCGACCGGCTCGGCGCCGGCGAGACGGACCGCCCGCCGGGCGTCGCGGTCGTCGAGGGAGCCGGGGAAAGTGACGACGCCGACGCGGGTGGTCACTTGCCCTCCTCCTCGACCCGGACGGTGAAGTCCTCGATCACGGTGTTGGCGAGAAAGGTCTCGGCGGCTTCGCGGATACGGGCGAGCGCCGCGTCGTCGACCGGGCCCTCCACATCCAGCTCGAAACGCTTGCCCTGGCGGACGTCGGCGATCCCGGTGAATCCGAGACGGGGCAGTGCACGCTGCACCGCCTGTCCCTGGGGGTCGAGGATCTCCGGCTTGAGCATGACGTCGACTACGACGCGTGCCACTGGCACTCCCGGTGGTGTCTTCGGTGAGGCGGGGGAACTCCAGACTACCGGTGGTTTCGGGCAGGATTGCTGGCCGGGCATAGCGACGCGCGTAGACCCCAGACCCTTACGCAGCAAGGGATCCAGCGCCCCGATCACCTGCCCGGGCCGGCCGGTTTCCCCGGATTCGGCACTCGGAACGACGCCCTCCGGAGAACACCCGAATACGGCACTTGGGGACAGAACCGCCCGACCCGCACATCGGTATCAAGGAACCCGCCGAAGAGACGTGAATATCCGGAAAAGAATGCCGGACTCTTCGATTTCGGCCCCCTTCGGGTGCAGAATAGGGCCACCTGTCGCGGCAAGTGCTGCGTATCAGGCGAGCCGCCCGGCCCGCCCGTACGCGCTTGCGCGAGTTGGTGCACATCAGGCCCCGGTACCCCCTCGGACCGGCGGCCGAATTGCCCGAGAGGATTGACACCCATGGCTCAGCGTGTAGTTGTCACGCTCTCCGACGACCTGGACGGCGGCGCCGCCGCCGAAACCGTCCACTTCGGCGTCGACGGAAAGTCGTACGAGATCGACCTGTCCGTGGACAACGCGGAAAAGCTGCGGGAGGCCCTCGCTCCGTTCGTCGCCGCCGGCCGCCGGCAGAGCCGCACCGGAAAGTCCTTCCGGCGCACCGCCCTCACCCCGGACCCGGCCGCCGTCCGCGCCTGGGCCCTGTCCCGCGGGATGGAACTGCCGGCCCGCGGCCGCATCCCCAAGCACGTGTACGAGGCGTTCGCCGAGGCGAACTGACCCCGCGGGGAGCCCGCTCCCCGGTCGCCCCGCCCGCCCGGTCCGAAAGGGTGGGGCGACCACCCCGAACGATGCTGTAGAGTATTCCTCGTCGCCGCAACGGAGAGATCCGAAGAGGCGGCGGGTGCCCCACCAGGCACCATGCGGACGTGGCTCAGTTGGTAGAGCATCACCTTGCCAAGGTGAGGGTCGCGAGTTCGAATCTCGTCGTCCGCTCGCAGTGCGCGAGCACAGCACAACTCAATAGTTTGACCTGCGGACGTGGCTCAGTTGGTAGAGCATCACCTTGCCAAGGTGAGGGTCGCGAGTTCGAATCTCGTCGTCCGCTCAGATACGAAGGGCCCCCTCAATCGAGGGGGCCCTTCGGCATTCCCTCCCGGGGCGTCCCGGCACCCCCGCACCCGGCGGCCGGCGATATCGGCCATGACATTTGTCATCGCCGACCCGTGCGTCCCCACCGCGATGTCATGACGGCTCGCACTGCCCGTACCGCCCGGCCGACGGGAGGCTTGGGGCATGGAAACGAGCCGGCCCTCCCGCCCCAGCGACGACGTGATCGAGGTCACCGACCTGCACCGCCACTACGGCGGCGGCAGCACCGGGTACCACGCCGTGCGCGGCGTCGACCTGACCGTCCGCCGCGGCGAGCTGTTCGCCCTGCTCGGCACCAACGGGGCCGGCAAGACCTCCACCATGGAGGTCATCGAGGGCCTGGCCGCGCCCACCGGCGGCACCGTCCGGGTGCTCGGCCGGGACCCCTTCACGGAGCGCGGCGCCGTCCGCCCGCGGATCGGCATCATGCTCCAGGAGGGCGGCTTCTCCGGCGAGCTCACCGCCGCCGAGACCGGCCGCACCTGGGCCGGGATGACCAGCGGCGCCCGCCCGGTCGCGGAGGCGCTGGAGCTGGTCGGCCTCGGCCACCGGGCGAACGTCCGGGTCAAGCAGCTGTCCGGCGGCGAGAAGCGCCGGCTGGACCTCGCGATGGCCCTGCTCGGCCGCCCCGAGGTGCTCTTCCTGGACGAGCCCAGCACCGGCCTCGACCCGGAGGCCCGCGCCGCCGTCTGGCGGCTGGTCCGCGAGCTGCGCGCCCAGGGCACCACGGTGCTGCTCACCACGCACTACCTGGAGGAGGCCGAGGAGCTGGCCGACCGGCTGGCCATCATGCACGGCGGCCAGGTCGTCACCTCCGGCACCGTCGCCGAGGTGATCGCCGGCAGGCCCTCCCGGATCTCCTTCGAACTGCCCGAGTTCACCGGGACCGCGCTGCCCCTCCTGCCCGGCGCCGAGCTGTCCGTCGACGGCCGCAAGGTCACCGTGCAGACCGTCGGGCTCCAGGACACCCTCACCGACCTGCTCGGCTGGGCCCGGCACCACGGCATCGCGCTCGGCGCGCTGGACGCCCGCAGCGCCTCGCTGGAGGAGGCCTTCCTCGCGATCGCCTCCGAGGCCGCCCACCAGCACCCCCCGCAGGCGCCCGCCGCCACCCGCCCCGCCCGCCGCCGCCTGATCGGATCCGCCCGATGACCACCGCCACCGCCACCGCCGCCACCACCGCCGGTCCGCAGAGCACCGCCGTCCGCCGGCTGCTCGCCCTCGGCCGGGCCGAGGCCACCCTGCTGCTGCGCAACCGCACGGCCCTGTTCACCGCCCTGGTGCTGCCGCTGTTCCTGGTCGTCGTCCTCCGGAGCACGCTGGCGCAGCAGGCCGAGTCCAACCCCGGCCTGGACGTCGACTCGCTGCTGGTCTACGGCTCGGTCGGGATGGTCCTGGCCTTCGTCGTGTACTACAACCTGACCGCCGCGTACGTCGGACGGCGCGGCGAGCTGGTCCTCAAGCGGCTGCGCACCGGCGAGGCCCGGGACATCGAGATCCTGCTCGGCACCGCCGTCCCCTCGCTCACCCTCGGCCTGCTGATGGCCGCCCTGATCGGGATCGGCGGCAGCGTCGCCCTGCACCTGACCGTGCCGGTCAACCCGCTGCTGATGCTGGTCGGCCTGCTGCTGGCGCTGGCCACCATGATCGCCCTGGCCGCGCTGTCCAGCGCCTTCACCAGGACCGTGGAGAGCGCCGGCATCACCACCCTGCCGGTCATGCTGGTCATGCAGTTCGGCTCCGGCCTGTTCGTCCCGCTGGACGTCATGCCCGAGCAGCTGGCGAACATCTGCCGCCTGCTGCCGACCACCCCGGCCTTCCAGCTGATCCGCGTCGGCTGGTTCGGCACCGACGGCTCGGCCGCCGCGACCGGTTTCGCCGGCTCCTGGGGCGCCGCCGGCTCGCACCTGGTCACCGGGGGCATCTGGCTCGCCCTCGCGGTCTGGGGCGCGGTGCGCTACTTCCGCTGGGAGCCGCGCCGCTGAGCATCCGGCAGTAATCCGAAGGAACGCCCCCGGTCCGACCTCTGATATGAAGGCAGCAAGCATGATCGTGGTCGAACTGGGGGCGGAAGAAATGAGAATGCGGTCGCCGCTTCGCAGCTGGACGAGCCTGAGCAATCCCCAGCGCACCGAGCTGTACCTGCGCTGGTCGCTCTACCTGATGGCGCTGTTCATCCTGCCCGGCATCCTGCTCACCGTCGGGAGCGTCGCCGACCAGGCCGAGAACATCCCGGTGATCCGGATCTCCCTGCTGATCGGACTCGCCGTCACCCTGGTGCTGCTGCGGGCCTACCGCACCGCGCTCGACCACTACCTGGGCCGCCCCGCCGACCACCGGCTCTGGACCGCCCTCTCGGCCGGCCTCGCGGTGGCCGGCTCCTGGACGGTCCTGCTGTTCGGGCCCGCCGACGGCGGGACGCGGAGCCCGGGCGGCGCGCCCTTCACCCCGTTCGTCGCCAGCGTCCTGCTGATCGCCTCCTTCGGGCCGGTGTGCGTGGCGCTGACCCCGCGCTGGGCCGCCGTCACCGGGGTGGGCATGCTGGCGGCCGTCTTCCCGGCCGGGGTGCTGTCCGGGGGCGACCCCGCCGGCGTCGCCGGGTACCTGACCGGACTGACCATCGGCATGGCCTTCATCGGCTTCAGCTGCCGCAGCTTCGCCTGGCTGACCTCGATCGTCTGGGAACTGGACACCGCCCGCGAGGCGCAGTCCCGGCTGGCCGTCGCCGAGGAGCGGCTGCGCTTCTCCCGCGACCTGCACGACGTGATGGGCCGCAACCTCACCACCATCGCGCTGAAGAGCGAGCTCGCCGTGCAGCTCGCCCGCCGGGGCCGCACCGAGGCCGCCGACCAGATGGCCGAGGTGCAGAAGATCGCCCAGGAGTCGCAGCGCGAGGTCCGGGACGTCATCCGCGGCTACCGCACCGCCGACCTGCACGCCGAGGCGATCGGCGCCCGCGCGGTGCTGCGCTCGGCCGACGTCGTCTGCGAGATCGACCTCGGCGAGCAGGCGGACGAGCTGCCGGCCCCGGTCCAGTCGGTGTTCGGCTGGGTCATCCGCGAGGCCACCACCAACGTGCTGCGGCACAGCGAGGCCGACCGCTGCCTGATCCGGCTGCGGACCGAGGACGGACGGGCCGTGCTGGAGCTGGAGAATGACGGGGTGCCCGACGTCCCGTTCCCCTCCCAGGGCAGCGGCACCGGGCTGCGCGGACTGCGCGAACGGCTCGCCGCCCACGGCGGCGAGCTGGCCGTGCCGACCGCCGGGCAGGGCGTCTTCCGGATGCTCGCCACCGTCCCGCTGCCGAGCTGAGGAAGAAAGACCGCCCGATGACCGAGAACGCCGCGCCCGTCCGCGTCCTGCTCGCCGACGACGAGCACCTGATCCGGGGCGCGCTGGCCGCGCTGCTCTCGCTGGAGGACGACATCGAGGTGGTCGCCCAGGCCGGCTCCGGGACGGAGGCGCTGGCGATGGCCCAGGCGCACCGCCCGGACGTCGCGGTGCTGGACCTCCAGATGCCCGGCAAGGACGGCATCGAGGTGGCCGCCGCGCTGCGGCTGCTGCTGCCGGACTGCCGCTGCATGATCGTCACCGGCCACGGCCGCCCCGGCTACCTGAAGCGGGCCCTGGAGGTCGGGGTGCGCGGCTTCCTGCCGAAGACCGTCTCGGCGGCCGACCTGGCGGGCATCATCCGGACCGTGCGCTCCGGCGGCCGGTACGTGGACCCGGAGCTGGCGGCGGACGCGATCAGCGCCGGCGAGACCCCGCTGACCCCGCGCGAGACGGACGTCCTGGAGCTGGCCGCGGACGGCACCCCGATCGCCGAGATCGCCGAGCGCGCCTCGCTCTCCCAGGGCACCGTGCGCAACTACCTGTCCTCGGCGGCCACCAAGCTGGGCGCGGAGAACCGGCACGCGGCGGTGCGGATCGCCCGCGAGCACGGCTGGATCTGAGGGATCCGGCGCCCGCGGGCGATCGTTCCGGGCTCAGGCCCAGGTGGTGCCGGTCAGCCGCTCGTACACCTCGATGTACCGGGCCCGGGTCTGCTCGACGATCTCGGTCGGCAGCGCCGGCGGCGGCTGCTCGCCGTGGCGGTCCCAGCCGGAGGCCGGGGAGACCAGCCAGTCGCGGATCAGCTGCTTGTCGAAGGACGGCTGCGAGCGGCCCGGCTGCCACTGGTCGGCGGGCCAGTAGCGGGAGGAGTCCGGGGTGAGCACCTCGTCGCCGATCAGCAGCTCGCCGTCCAGCAGGCCGAACTCGAACTTGGTGTCGGCCAGGATGATGCCGCGCTCGCGGGCGATGTCCCGGGCCCGGGCGTAGACGTCCAGGGTGGTGCGGCGCAGCTGGGCGGCGAGCTCGGCGCCGATCCGGCGGGCGGTCTCCTCGTAGGAGACGTTCTCGTCGTGCTCGCCGACCTCGGCCTTGAGCGCCGGGGTGTAGATCGGGGCGGGCAGCTCGGAGCTGTTCTCCAGGCCCTCGGGCAGCGCGATGCCGCAGACCGTGCGGCTCTCCTGGTACTCGGCCAGGCCGGAGCCGGCCAGGTAGCCGCGGGCGACCGCCTCGACCGGGACCATCTCCAGGCTGCGGCAGACCAGCGTGCGGCCCTTCCAGTCGGCCGGGGCGCCGGCCGGGACCTCGGTGGAGATCACGTGGTTGGGGACGATGTCCGCGATCCGCTCGAACCACCACAGCGACAGCTGGGTGAGGATGCGGCCCTTGTCCGGGATCTCGTTCGGCAGCACCCAGTCGTGGGCGGACGTCCGGTCGCTGGCCACCATGACCAGCTCGCCCGATCCGGTGCGGTAGAGGTCGCGCACCTTGCCGGTGTGCAGGTGGACCAGGCCGGGTACCTGGACCGGCTCGGGCTTGGTGACAAATCCGCTCAAGGTGTTCAGTCCTCAGGGGTCGTTCGCGGGTGGGGCACCGCGAAAGGGGAGGTCACTGCCCCCGCAGTCTTTCACGACCGGGTTCGCCCGCCCCGACCCGTCCCCGGCCTCGGGGGACGGAGCGCCTAGTTCTTGCACAGTCGGTCCAGCAGGTTGGCGGTGGCCCGCTGGATCCGCTCGTCGGTCAGGCCCGGGCGGCCCAGTGCGGGCGACCAGGCGAAGGTGCCCGCCGCGAAGACGTACGCGCCGCTGGGCGCCCGGTACAGCGAGGTCTCCTGGTAGCGGGTGCGGCCGCCCAGGTCCTGGTACGGCGAGTGCGCCAGCAGCACCCGCTCGATGTGCTCGGGCAGCGCCACCTTGGGGTAGTAGCGGTCGGCCTCGCCGGCGACCAGCCCGGGCAGCTCGTCGCCCTCCTGGAGGCCGGTGCCGTCCCAGAGCCAGTGCGCGGTGTGCCGGGCGACCAGCGGGACGGGCGCGGCGACCCGCCCCGAGTACTGCACCCCGAGCAGCTGCTGCTCGGGCTCCCCGGCGTCCCGCCACAGCGCGCTGGCCGCGCCGGGCGCCCCGGCGGCCGGGCTGCCGGGGCGGACCTTCTGCCGCTTGCGGCAGTTGAGCAGCCGGTTGGGCTCGCCGGAGGCGGCGGCGCTCAGCTCGACCCGCCAGTACATGGTGTTGGCGGAGAGGAACACCAGCGAGGTGCCGCCGTCCCGGGCCCGCTCGGCGGCCCGGCGCATCGGCTCGGACCAGTACTCGTCGTGGCCGGGGAAGACCAGCGCCCGGTGCCGGGACGGGTCCACCAGGCCGGCGTGCAGGTCGGTGGCGGTGGCGTAGGAGAGGTCGTAGCCGAAGCGCTCGGCCCAGCGGATGAAGTCGTACGCGTGGCCGACGTGCAGCGGCAGTCCGGCGGTGGCGTGCGGGCGGTCGAAGGAGACGGTGACGGCCGCCTCCGGCTCGCCGACCAGACCGCCCAGGCCGTCCCAGGCGTGGTAGAGGCTGGCGCCGGTGCGGCCGTCCTCGGGGAACAGGTTGTACGCCTGCCAGGTCACGTCCGGGAGCACCAGGAGCAGCTCGGCGGTGCGCGCCCGCTCGTCGAAGTCCCGGACGGTGAAGGGGATGTGGCTGCGGTGCAGCATGTCCGCGGTGGTCAGCACGGCGACGTACGAGCCGGGCTTCCAGTGCGCCGGGATCTGGAGCCGCCAGGAGTGCCACCAGTGGTGGCAGGAGACCGTCCGGTCGACCACCAGCGGGGCGGGCTGGGCGAGGCCGGAGATCAGCGGGCTGGAGGTCATGTGGCGGGCGCCGTCGCCGCCGTAGTGGCCGATCCGGAAGACGTCCACGGTGAACTCGCGGGGCGGGTTGACGGTGACCCGGAAGTCCACCGAGCCGCCGGGGCGGATCACCCCGGCCGAGGCGAAGCCCTTGATCTGCTGGTCCACGTCGTTGGCGCCCTGCGGGCTGCCGACCGACGGTTTGGGTCGGGTGCCCGCGGCCAGCGGCTGCTGGCCGGGCGCGTCCACCGAGACGTACCAGGGGACGGCGCCCTCCGCCCCCGCCAGGTACTGGTCCGGGCTGCGCAGCCAGGGCAGCGGCCCCTGACCGAAGGGGTCGGAGACGCTGTAGGCGTGCGTCCCCGACTCCCAGCGGCGGTTGAGTTCGGTCCCCACGCGCCCCTCCCAGGTGCACTTCCGCCCGGTGGCACGTGCCCCCCGGATGTGCGTGCGGTCTAATACACCACAGAGTGCTGCCGTAACGTCACCCTCCGGTAGCAATTGGTGCAGGGAATCTCGCGCGCCTCCCGGGCAGGGCCTCCGGCCTGCGAAGACGCCGGGCGGCCAACCGATTTGGGGGCGCGCACCGGGGCACCGAGCGCCCTCCTGGAACGCCTGGGACGTCAGAGGCGGACGGGTTTCTCGAGACGGACGTCGGCCGCGTCCAGCCAGGCGCGCAGCGGGCCGTCCTGGCCCTGTTCGACGGCCTGGGCGACCGGGCCGGCCAGGTCGGTGCGGCGCACCCCGCCGAGCAGCAGCACCGGGCCGTCCAGCCAGTCCAGGCCGGGGGCGCCGCCGGCGGTGTCCACGGCGGCGCAGCAGACCATCGCGGTGACGTGGTCGACCAGCAGGTCGCGGCCGCTGCGGTCGGGTTCGAGCAGCGGGGCCGGGGCGGTGGTGCGGGCCAGCTGGGCGGCGAGCGCGGCGGCCAGCAGCTCGCCGTCGCCCTCGGCGAGCCGGCCCAGCAGCCGGGTGAGGGTCGGAGCGCCCGGGCGGGACTGCGGGGCGAGCCGGTCCAGGGCGGTCTGCAGGGCGGCGGCGCCCGCCCGCCAGCCGGCGTCCACCACCTCGGCCGGGTAGTCGGCCCACTCCAGCTCGTGCCAGCCGCCGGCCGCCGGGCGGCCGAAGAACAGGTCGGCGGCGAGCCGGGAGACCGCCCGGTCGACGGTGCCGGGCTCCTCCAGCAGGTCGCAGGCGGGGCGGTCGCCGAGCCGGCTGCCGTAGCCGTCGGCCAGCCGGTCGCGCCGGGACAGCTCGGTGAGCGCGGAGACCACGCCGGCGTTGAGGTGGGCCGGGTGGCGGCCGAGCCGCCAGGCGGGCAGCGCGACCCGGGTGAGCAGCCGGTCCCAGCCCGCGTAGGCCAGGCCGACCTGCTCCTGGGCGGCGATCCGCAGGCCGTAGTCGACCGCCCTGGCCTGCTCGGAGGCCCAGCCCGCGACCGAGCGCTCCAGCTCGGCGGAGTGGCCCCGGCAGGCGCCGAGCAGCCGGCGGACGACCCGGCGGACGACCCGGTCGGCGAGTGCGGCCGGACCGCGCCGGGGCGGCCGGGGCGGGGCGGCCAGGATGCCGCCGCCGAGGCCGGGGGCCGTGCCGCCGCCGGAGTCCAGGCAGGCGTCCAGGCGGCGCAGGAAGCGCCGGGCGGCGGCGATCTCCGGGTCGGCGGAGGCGGCGGTGCCGGCCACCACGGGGGCGAGCAGGGCCCGCAGCTCGCCGGCCCGCATCCACCAGAGGAAGGGAGAGCCGATCACCAGGACGGGGGCGGGCTCGGCCGGGTCCGGCTGCGGCGGCGCGGCCGTCGGCCGGGCGGACGGGACGTCCTCCAGCCAGCTGTCGCAGTCCGGGGTGAGGGCGACGGCGGAGGGCGCGGGCACGTCCAGCCGGTCCGCCAGTTCGTCGATCAGCCGGTACAGCTCGGGTGCCTCGGCGCGGTCCAGCGGGACGGCCGGGGTGGACGGCGGGACGGCCCGGCGCAGGGCCCGGGCGGTCAGCCCGGCCACCAGCAGGGTCAGCGCGGCGACCGCGCAGACCGCCCAGCGGGCGGCGTCCCAGCCGGCCGCGTCGGCGGCCCCGGGCGCGCCGATCCGGCCGGTGAACCGGCCCGCGAGCAGGACCACCGCGACGGCGGTGGGCAGGGCGGCGGCGGCCCGGGCGAGGCCTCGGACCCGCAGGACCGCCTGGGCGTGAGCGCGCGCGATGTCGACTGCTGCCATACGGTGCGGCACCCCCTTCGGAGCCCTCGGGCGCCCGGCTTCGGGCCCTGAGCCGACTCGAAATGATCAGTTCCGACCGGGAAGCGGAGGCGTCCGATCCCCGGTAGTGCATGCTGCGTGGCGCTACTGACATTTTCGACGCCCCGGTCCGGGTGGGCGTTCCGGATCACCCCGGTTTCCACTCGTCCCGGTGACACTGCCCGGATTCCGGACGCCGGCGGCCGGTCCGGTGCGAAGCACCCGACGACCGCCCGGCCGGACGCCGTCCAGCATCCCCCCGTGGGAGCACCGCTACCCGGCGGCGACCCCGGCGCACGGGCCCCGCGCACCGCGATCCAGCGCACCATAAGGCCGCGCAGCCGGTTGCGTCAGCCGGATGCGGGTGCTGTCACCCGATGGGCTGGAATCCGTCGGCCGAACGGTGAGTCCGCCCCGGTGGCCCCTCCAGCCCCGAAACGCCCGGGGCACTGCGCCCATGGGGGTTGACCGGCCAGCTCGGTTGTTCGAGCTTCGCTCGCCCCTGCCGGCGGCCCCCGCCACGGGCCCGAGCGGGGCCGTCACACGCCGCGGCCCCCGTGCGAACGGTTCGCACG
>NZ_JBHUAL010000179.1:0-19772 GCF_042789775.1 Kitasatospora sp. NPDC056800
GCTACCTCGCCGGCCTCCACCTCCGCGCCTCGATGATCTGGGTCGACGACCTCCTGCGAGACGCCGACTGATCGCAACCTCACACAGGCCCTAGGGCCAACGTCCGAGCCGGTTCCCGTTCCGGTGGCCGATCCGCCGACCGGCCCGGCGGCGGGATGGTGTGCGGCATGAACGCAGGCACCAACGCAGACAACAACGCGGGCATGAGCGCAGGCATGACGAGCGCAGGCACCGGCAGGGCGGGCCGCGCAGCCGTACCGCGGAGCGCTCCCGTCGCCCTGGTCACCGGAGCCTCCCGCGGCCTCGGCCTGGCCCTCGCGCGCGCCCTCGCCGCCGACGGCTGGCAGCTGGTGATCACCGCCCGGGGAGCGGCCGAACTCGCCGCCGCCGCGGCCGAGCTGGCCGCCGTCACCAGGGTCGTCGCCCTGCCCGGCCCCGTCGTCGACGACGACCACCGCGCCCACCTGGCCGGGGCCGCGGAGGAGCTCGGCGGCGCGAGCCTGCTGGTCAACAACGCGGGAACGCTCAACGGCGCCCCCGGCCCCGGCGGGCAACCGCTGCCCCGGCTGGCCGACTTCCCGCTGCCGGGCCTGCTGGAGACCTTCGAGGTCAACACGTTCGCCCCGATCGCCCTCACCCAGCTCGTGCTGCCCCAGCTGCGCGCCCACGCCGGCGCCGTCCTCAACGTCAGTTCCGAGGCCGCCGTGGTGCCCTACCGCGGCTGGGGCGGTTACGGTGCCAGCAAGGCCGCGTTGGACCTCGCCGGCGACGTACTCGCCCGGGAGGAGCCGGAGTTGCGGGTCTGGTCGGTGGACCCGGGCAGCATGCGCACCCGGATGCTCCAGGAGGCCGGCCCCGGCGAGGACGTCTCCGGCGCGCCGCTGCCCGAGCGGGTGGCGCCGGCCCTGCTCGGCCTGCTTCGCGACCGCAGGCCCTCCGGCCGCTACCGCGCCGAGGACCTGGCCGGCCGCTGACGACACCCCCCCGATCTCGGTGTCCCGCCCCAACTCGCCGCCCGCGCACCGGCCGAGAGACGCGGTGCGACAGTCGCCGATCGTTCAGGCGGACGGTGTTGCCCCCGGGGGCAGCTCCAGCTCGAACCAGACCACCTTGCCGTCCTTGGTCCGGCGGCTGCCCCAGCGGTGCGCGAGCTCGTTGACCAGGTGGATGCCCCGGCCGCCCTCGTCCTCGCTGCGGGCGCGGCGGATCCGCGGCACCTCGGACTCCTGGTCGGCGACCTCGACGGTGAGCACCCGGTTGCAGTACAGCCGCAGTTGGGTGGGCGATCCGGCGTGCACCAGCGCGTTGGTGATCAGTTCGCTGGTGAGCAGCTCGGCCCAGTCGATGAGCGCGTCGAGCCCCCAGGAGGCCAGCGTCTCGCGGGTGAAGCGGCGCGAGTGGGCGACCATGGCGTGGTCGCCGGTGAGCCGCAGGGTGGCGATCCGGTCCGCGCCCTTCGGGCGGACCTGCGCCATGATGACGGCGATGTCGTCCTCGCCGGTGGTCTCGGTGAGCCGCTTCAGGACGGCGTCGCAGGTCTGTTCCAGCGAGCCGCGCCGGTCGGCGACCGTCCGGCACAGCAACTGCAGTCCCTCGTCGAGGTCCTGGCCCCGGCGCTCGACCAGCCCGTCCGTGTAGAGGGTCAGGATGCCCTCCTCGGGGAGGGTGAACTCGGCGCTCTCGAAGGCGACTCCGCCCACCCCCAGTGGGGCGCCGGTGGGCAGCTCGACCAGGTGCGCCCGCCCCTCGGTGTCGGCGACCACGGGCGGCAGGTGCCCGGCGCTGGCCGCGGTGCACTGGCGGTCCACCGGGTCGTAGACCACGCAGACGCAGGTGGCGAACTGGCCCTCGCCGATTCCCGCGGTCGCCTCGTCCAGCCGGTACAGCACCCGCTCGGGGTCCAGGTCCAGGGTGATCAACGTCCGTGCGGCCGTGCGGAGTTGACCCATGGTGGCGGCGGCCCGGATGCCGTGGCCCATCACGTCGCCGACGATCAGCGCGACCCGCCCGGAGGACAGCGGTACCACGTCGAACCAGTCGCCGCCGACCTCGCTGACCACGCTGCTCGGCAGGTAGCGGTAGGCGAGGTCCAGCCCGAGCGTGCGGTGCACCTCCTGTGGCAGCAGGCTGCGTTGGAGGGTGAGCGCGGTGTCCCGTTCGCGGCGGTAGAGCCGTCCGTTGTCGATCGCCAGCGCGGTGCGGGCGGCCAGCTCCTCGGCCAGCGAACGGTCCGCCGACCCGAACGGCACCGGGTTGCGGGAGCGGACGAACTCCGCGCCGCCCAGCACCTGTCCGCGCGCCACCAGCGGCACCATCAGGTACGAGTGCACCCCGGCGTCCAGGCTCGGCTGCACCCGGTCGGGCGAGGCGACGATCCGGCTCAGCTCCTCCTCGGTCACCTCGGAGACCAGGATCGAGCGCCCGGTGCGCAGGCTCTGCGCGTACAGCCCGGCCGACTGCGAGGTCTCGCCCACCTGGTCGGCCGCCCCGAGCATGCCGCCGTCCGGGCCGGTGTCGCCGACCGCCACCGCCCGCATCAGCACCGGGCCCTCCGCCGGGACCGCCCCGGGCTCCTCGCCGCTGAGCACCGCCTCGCGCAGGTCCACGGTCACGAAGTCGGCGAAGCGCGGGATCACCACCTCCACCAACTCCCGGGCGGTGCGGTGCAGATCGAGCGTGGTGCCGATCCGGTTGCTGGCCTCGTTCAGCAGCGACAGCCGCTGCTGGGCGGCCCACGCCTCGTCCAGCGCCCGCTGCCGGGCGGCGGCCGCGTCGCGCTCGCGGGTGAACAGCAGCGCGTTGTCGATCGAGACGGCCGCCCGCACCGCCAACTCCCCGGCCAGCGCCACGTCGTCGTCATCGTACGGGCGCTCGACCCGGGTGCGGTAGAAGCCCGCCACGCCGACCGGGGTGCCGCGCGCGATCAGCGGGACCACCATGAACGACAGCACGTTCTGCTCCCGTACGGCGGCCTGCCGCACCGGGTCGTCCGCGAACCAGGCCATGCCCTCCTCGTCCATCCTGGGCACCAGCACCGGCTTGCGGTGCGCCAGGCACCAGGCGTACGGCGAACCGGGCACGAAACGGTGCAGGTTGCCGGTGCGGGCGATCGGCGCCAGCGTCGAGCCGGGCACCGAGTGGAAGGCCATCCGCCGCAGCAGCGCCGAACCGTCCACCGGGGCGGTCGCCTCGCGCTCGCCGCGGACCAGCTCCTCCAGCACCTCCACCACCACCGTGTCGGCCAGCCTCGGTGCCGCCACCTCGGCCAACTCCTGCGCGGTCTGGGCGAGATCGAGCGTGGTGCCGATCCGGGCGGAGGCCACGTTGACCAGCGCCAGACGCTCCTGCGCGGCCCTCGCCTCGCGCAGCGCCTGCTGCCGGGCCAGCACGGTCTGGTGCTGGCGCAGGTACAGCCGGGCGTTGTCGATCGCGACGGCCGCGCGCGAGGACAGCTCGTCGCCGAGCGTGATGTCGGCCGCCGCGAAGGACTCCCGCGCGCCGCGCCGCGAGTACACCACCATGCCGAGCGTCGTACCGCGCGCCACCAGCGGGGTGATCCGCACCGAGCGCGGGCGGTCGCCCAGGTAGGCCTGGCGGCGGCTCTCGTGGACGGGCTCGCTCAGCATCGGCAGCTCCCAGGAGGGCACCACCACCGTGCGCCCGCCGGCCAGCGCCCGGGCGTACGGGGAGTCCGGCCGCAGCTCGTACACCGCGTCCACCGGCAGCGAATCGGCCGGGTAGACGGCGTCGGCGGAGGCGATCGCCAGGCGGCGCACCAGCAGCGGGACGTCCGGCGCGGGCGGCTCCACGTTCCGGCCGGCCACCAGCTCCTCCAGCCCGAACACCGCGCTGATGTCGGCGACCCTCGGCACCATCGCGTCGACCAGCTCCCGGGCGGTCTGCCGCAGGTCCAGCGTGGTGCCGATCGAGGCGGTCGCGTCGACCAGCAGGGACAGCCGCTCCTGGGCGCGGGCCGCCTGGGCGTCGGCGTGGAACCGCTCGGTGATGTCGATGACCGTGGCGCACACGCCGAGCACCCGGCCACCGCGGTCCCTCAACCGGAAGTACGAGGCCGACCAGGCGTGGTCGTGGCTCGGGTCGCCCGGGGTACGGCCGTGCGCCAGGTCGTCCACCACCGGCTCGCCGCTCTCCAGTACCCGGCGCATCACCGCCTCGGACTCGGGGGCGTTGATCCCCGGCAGCACCTCGGTGAGCCGACGGCCCAGCGGCTCCTCGACGCCCAGGCCGTTCGCGTCCGCCAGCGCCGCGTTCAACCGGACGAAGCGCAGGCCGGTGTCGAACACCGCCATGCCGACCGGGGACTGCGTGAAGAACCCGTCGAGGAGCGCCAGATCGGCCTGGAGCCGGCGCAGCGTCGTCACCTCGGAGGCCACCGCCAGCACCATCGGGGCGCCGCCCGGGCCGCGGATCGGATACGTACGGAACTCCAGGTTCACCAGGTGCCCGTCCCGGTGCCGCACCGGGAACACCCCGGACCACGACCGGCCCGCCAGGATCTGCCGGAACAGCTGGAGCACCTCCGGCCGGTGCTCCTCGGAGGTCAGCAGCGTCGCCGCCCGCGCCCCCACCGCCTCCTGCGCAGGGTGCCCGAGCAACGCCTCCGCGTCACCGCTCCAGTGCAGGATCCGCCCGTCGGCGTCGATCAGCGCCGTGGCGATCGGCACCATCAGCAGGGCGTCCTGCCGAGGCTGCCCCGCGCGCTGCGCGTATTCGTCCACCATGGCCAGAGAACCGTCCCAGAAACCGTCCGGAGATCGTTCCCACCAGCCCTGCCATCTTCGCACGCACCCCCACCCACCGCAGCCGCCCCAGCCCCCACACCCCGCCCTCAAGCGCTGCCCACGGAGGCAGGGCCTCCACCACCACCCGACCCGGCAGCTCCCGCACGAGAAGTCGATCCAGCCGACTCCCTGTGCGCCCTACCCGAGCACGGTTCCTGTCGCTGCGGCCTCCACCACGCCCCGAGCTGGTGCCCGCGCGAGAAGTCGGCCTGGCCGACTTCCCATGTCCTGCTCCAGTGACCCTGCTCGCCAGGCAGCGTATTGCCAGGGCTTGCTTCGCTTGTGCCGCGCTATCTGTTGGCCTCGGAGCGACTGTCCCGAGCCCCTCACCCCGGTTGTGCGCAGGAAGTCGACCGGGCCGACTTCCTGCACCCCATTCCCAGGTGTTGTCCATGGCGGTGTGGCCTTCACTGCCGCGACGGATCGGTGGGTTGCGCGCGGGAGTCGATCCAGCCGACTTTCTGGGCCTCCCGCCCGAGCGTGGTTCCTGTCGCTGCGGCCTCGACCCGGCTCCCAACCGGTGTCCGCGCGAGAAGTCGATCCAGTCGACTTCTCGCGTCCGACCCAAGTGCGGTTCCTGTCGGTGAGGCCTCCACCATGCCTTCCGAGAGGTGTCCGAACAGGAAGTCGGCCGAGCCGACTTCCTACGTCCTGTTCCGGTGATGCTGCTCGCTAGGGAGCCTCTTGCCAAGGGCTCGCTTTGCCTGTGTCGAGCCGCAGCGGCGCGAGTAGCCGCCGGTGCCATCCGTCGGCCTCGGAGCGACTACCCGGGAGCCGCTGACCTCGGTCGTGCGCAGGAAGTCGACCGGGCCGACTTCCCAGGTGTTGTCCATGGCGGTGCGGCCCCCACTGCCGCGACGAACCGGCGAGTAGCGCGCGGGAGGTCGATCCAGCCGACTCTCCGTGCTTCCTGCCCGAGCGCGGTTCCTGTTGTTCCGGCCTCCGCCAGGGCCCCGAACCGGTGTGTGCGCGAGAAGTCGGCCCAGTCGACTTCTTGCGCCTCGCCCAGTGACGCTATTCAGTACGGGGCGTTTGGTCGGGGGCCCGCTTCGCCGGTGTCCGGCTTTGCGCTCCAGGCGGGCGAGCCCCGGTTGATGTCGGTGGAGCCGGGGAGGGTCCTTCCGCCTGGGTGTGCGTGGGAAGTCGATTGAGCCGACTTCTCGTGCGCTTGGAGGGTGGGATTTCCGTGTGTGGGCTCCCGATCTGCTCGCGAATTGTCCGTTGGCCTCGGCGCGGTCGTCCGGAGGCCTTCCGCGTAGGCCTTGGGGTGGTGGTTCGGGCGGACCGGTTGCGCGGTGCTGGCGCCTGGATCGGCGCCGGCGGCTCCGGGGTTCGCTGCTTCAGGCCACGTGTTGCGGCAAATGGCATCGGCAGCGGCTCAATTTGGGTTCTGGGTCACGGAAAGTCGTCCAGAACCTCAACCGTTGGCCGACAAAACCGGTGCCTGTGTTGCCACAGGTGGGGAGGCGTTTCAGCTGCCGCGGCGGAAGTCGGATGGGCCGACTTCTGGTGTCTCGCGGGGGTGGGAGGGGGGTCTGGTGGCTCACGGGACGGGGGTGGGGTGGGTGGTGCGGGATTCGGTGGTGTGGGCGGCGAGGGCGAGGAGGGCGCCGAGGAGGCAGAGGGCGGCGGCGGTGAGGGTGGCCCGGTCGGTGCCTGCGGCGAGGGTGTGGGCGGTGGGGTGGGGGGAGCCGGCGACGGTGACGGTGAGGGCCACGCCGAGGGCCGAACCCAGGTAGCGGGAGGTGTTGTTGGCGCCGGAGCCCATGGCGGCCCGGTGTGCGGGGACGCTGCTGACCGCGAGCCGGGCGAGCGCCGCGTTGAGGATGCCGCTGCCGATGCCCGCGACGGCGAGTCCCGGGGCCAGTCGCAGCCAGGACGAGCCGGGGGTGAGCCCGTACAGCGCGGCCTCGCCGGTGCCGCAGACGAGCAGGCCGAGGGCGACCTGGGCGGTGGCGGGCAGGCGGGTGGCCAGGTGGCGGGCCTGGAGCGCGGAGACCACCGAGAGGCCCGACCACAGGGCCAGCACGCCGGCCGCGGCCGGGCCGGACAGGCCGAGCACGCCCTGGAGCAGGGTGGGCAGGTAGCTCATGAAGCCGACCAGGGCCAGCCCGGTGAACAGCGCCCCGCCGGTGGCCGCGATGAAGCCGGGGCTGCGGAACAGGGCGAGGTCCAGCATCGGCTCCCGGACCTTCGCCTCGACCACGGCGAACGCCGCCAGCAGCAGCACCCCGCCCGCCAGCAGTGCCACCACGGCGGGCTGTCCCCAGCCGTCGCGGCCTTCGGCCAGTCCGGCGATCAGGCAGGAGGTGCCGGCGGCCAGGGTGAGCACCCCGTACGGGTCGAGGGCACGCGGGCGTTCGGCCCGTGACTCGGTGAGGACCCCGGCGGCGCAGCCGGCCACCACGGCTGCGGCCGCCGCGATCCCGCCGCTGACCGCGCGCCATCCGGCCCACTGCTGGACCAGGGCGCCGTACACCGGCCCGATCGCGATGCCCAGCCCGACCGCCGCGCCCCAGACGCCGAGCGCCCGGATCCGGCCGGGCCCGGGCGGGTGGGCGTGGCTGATCAGGCCGAGCGCGGGGGCCAGGACGGCGGCCGAGGCGGCGCCGAGGAGTACCCGGGAGGCCAGGTAGACGGCGCCGCCGGGGGCGAGGGCGGCCAGCGCCTCGGCGGCGGCGAACAGCAGCACGCCGAAGGTGAAGACCCGCTTGCGGCCGTGGTCGTCGGCGGCGCTCCCGGCGGTGAGCAGCAGCGCCGAGATGCCGACCAGGGTGCCGGTGAGGATCCAGGTGCGGCCGGAGGCGCCCAGGTGGGCGGCCTGGGCGGTGGCGGCGAGCGAGGCGGTGGGGGCGGTGTACGCGACGGTGGTCAGGGCGGTCGCCGCCGCGGTGGTCGCCAGCGTGGCCCCGGGCCGGACGCGCGGACCCGGGGCGGCGGGGGTGGTGGGGGTGGCGGGGGAGGAGGCGGGTGAGGAGCCAGGTGGTGCGGGGGGCATGGGTGTTCCCTCCGAGGGCCGGACCTTTATGGTCTGGTGAATGAACCTTCGTCTCGAATGGCACGCTACCACCGCTGGTCTGTTCATTGAACCCACCGGAGGGGTGGACTAGGCTGACGCCCATGGCCCTGGGAACCGACTACGAACTGCAGGAGTGCGCGCTGGCCCGCGCCCTGGAGGTGGTCGGCGAGCGCTGGAGCCTGCTGATCGTGCGCGACGCGTTCTACGGCGTGCAGCGCTTCAACGACTTCCTCGCCCACCTCGGCATCCCGCGCGCCGTCCTCACCTCGCGCCTCAACGCCCTGGTCGCGGCCGGGGTGCTGTGCAAGGAGCCGTACCAGCAGGCGCCGCTGCGCCATGGCTACCTGCTCACTAGCATTGGCCTCGAACTCTGGGGCCCGCTCTACCAGTTGAGTCGCTGGGGCGGCCGGCATGCCACCGAGGGGGGCCCGTACCACCTCTTCGCGCACGCCGTCTGCGGCACCGACCTCGACCTCGTCGGCGTCTGCCCGGCCTGCGGCGGCGGGCCCGTCCCGCCGACCGCGGTCGTCATGCGCCCCAACCCCGCCCGGGCCGGCGGCCACCGCGAGGACCCGGTCTCCCGCGCCCTGGTCCGCCCCCACCCGCTGCTCGAACCGATCGCCTCGGCGGCGGTGCTGCCCGACTGACCGTCGGCAGAGCGCCCGTACGCCGACGGGGCCGCCGGCGCGCTGCCGACGGCCCCGCCCCGGGAACCGCTGTCACTCGGAAATCGCTGCCCCGGGGACGGCCGTCAGGGGGTGAACCGCACCTCCGGGTTGGCGGCGCTCGGCCCGTCGAGCAGCGGCTGGGGGACGCCCTTCAGCTGGAGGTCGAAGAACGCCCCGACGTACTGCCTGGTGAGGGCGACGGCCCGCTGGCTGCCGATGGTGGTGTCCGGGCCCTTGGGGAGGCCGAGCCCGTCGAAGAAGAGCGGGAAGTCGGTGAAGCTGCCGTGGTCGGTGCCGTCGACGGTCAGCCAGCGCTTCCAGCCGTCCAGCCGGGGCCAGCTCCTGAGCCAGCTCTCGTCCTCGCCGCCGCCGGGCAGCGGGTGGCCGATCATCAGGTACGGCTTGCCCTTGATGCCGGACTCGGGCACCAGGTAGTCCATGGTGCCGTCCAGGTCGACCCCGGCCCGGATCCGGTCGTCGGTGAGCAGGGCCGGGACGGTGGCGGCGCCACCGGCGGAGTGTCCGGCCATGGCGATCCGGTCGCGATCGATCAGCCGGGCGTAGCGCCAGGCCGGGTGCGGGCGGTCGGTCAACTGGTCGATGACGAAGGAGACGTCCTTCGCCCGGCTCGCGTCCAGGGCCTCCCAGGCCTCCTGGGTCCTCAGCGTCCCGCACACCTCGCAGGGGAGCGTCCGACCGTCGGGGAAGGTGGTCCCGGTGTTCTCGTAGGTGTGGTCGACCAGCGCGACGACGTAGCCGCGGCTGGTCAGGTCCTCGGCGAGGCTGCTGAGCGTGGCGCGCGGCATGGTGAAGCCGGGCGACAGGACCACCAGCGGGTAGTGGCCGCCCTGGGGGCGGGCCCCGGACTCCGCCCACGTCCGGGTGCCGGACACCGCCTCGGTCGGGATGGTGTTGCCCGGCAGCTTCCCGTCCAGCAGCGCGCGGGCGGCGGCGGGCGTCATGTACGGGGCGGGGGTGCCCGTCCCGGCGTGCGCGGGGTAGTACATCGAGACCATCAGCTGGCGCGGACCGGCGGCGGGCACCCACGGGTCCGGACGGTTCTGGTCCACGAGGTGCAGGACCTCCTGCCCGACCGCGTACGGCCCGGTCGGGCGGGGGAGTTCGACCTGGGCGGCGGCCCGGGTGGTCGGGTTCGCGGGAGCGGTGGCGGAGCTGGCGGGCGCGGCCGCCAGGGCCGGCGCGGCGGCGGCGACGGACAGCGGCAGCGCGAGCAGCAGGGCCGCAGCGGCGGCGGTCGTACGGAGTCGGCTCATGTCAGCGACCGTAGGCCGCCCGCCACGGAACTGACGTCCACTCAGCGGCGTACTGATCCCTTCCGGAAGGCACTGTGGCGCCCCCTAGGGGGCGGGCCCGGGCGAACCTGCGCGAACATGCGGGAACCTGCACCGGGGCTGCTCGGCCCGGGCGGGCCGTCAGCCGGTGGAGGCCGTCCGGAGGTCCTCCAGGAAGCCTGCGGCCGCACGGGCGTTGGGCACCGGGAAGGTGAGCGGGAGACCGGCCGAGTGCGTCCGGACCTCCAGCTCGCCGAGGGCTGAGGCCCGGGCCGAGTGCACCTCCGGCCACCGGTAGGCCTCCGTCGCGGCGAGCGGGTGCGGCGGCCGGTGCACCAGCCCGCCGGCCGTCACCGTCAGTCGCCCCCGGACGAAGCGGACGCTTCCTTCCGTGCGCAGCGTCTCGTGCAGGGCGGCCCGGAGCCCGGGGGAGAGGCGCTCCTCCAGCTCCCGGAACAGCCTGCCCAGCCCGCCCAGGTGCGCCAGCACCAGCGGCTCGTCCGCGCCCGCCGGCCATATTCGCCCGTGCTCGTACTCCCCGTGCGGCCCTCCCGGGGAGTACTCGGTGGCCTCCATCGCGCGCCAGGGCAGCGGCTCCTCGCCGCCGCCGGCCGAGACCAGCACCAGCCCACCCTCGTGGACCCGTACGGAGCGCAGCCCGGGTGTGGGCCGCAGCCGCTCGTACCCGCTCACCGCCACCACCGCGGCGGCGGCCAGTACGGGCGCGGGCCACCACTCGCCGAGCGCCAGACAGACCACCACGGAGACGGCCACCCCGCAGGAGTGCAGCCACACCCGCGCCGGCCAGGACAGCGGCCGGAACCGTCTGTGCACCCGCAGCACCGGGCCCAGTCGACCGGCAGCGCCGGCCGAACCAGCCATGCCGGCCGCACCGGCAGAAGCGGCCAGGTCGGCAGAACCGGTCGCACCCGCCGACCGCACCCGCGTCGGCGACCACGTCACCGCCACGTCGGCCCCCTTTCACTCGGCTCAGTCGGAGGGCTCCCCCAACGGAACCGCGACTTCCAGAACCCCAGCATCGACCGCGCGCCGCCCCCGGCGACAGAGCCAATCAGCACCTTTTGGCCTGGTTCGGCCCCGCCATCATCGCGCCCCGGCCGCAGCCGCCCGCCACGGGGGTGGGGACGAACGGCCCAGGTGCCCCTGGGCGGGGCCGCAACGCCCGCCCGGGCGGCCCGCACCACCGTCATACCGAGCTCCCTCCGCTCCGCGGCAACCCCTCAGGAGGGCCGCAACCATCGGATGCCCAGGATCGACTCCTCACCGCGCCCGCCGACAGTGCCGATCGGCACATTCCGATCGAAATCCCCCCCGTCACCGCCGGAACCCCCGTCACCGCCCTCACCCCGTCGTCGCGAACCCGATCTGCAGCCCGCGCAGCAGCGCCGTGCCCGCCGGATCGACCGACCGGCGGGTGTTGGCCAGCACCACGGCGCCGACCCGCTTCTCCGGGTCGAAGGCCACGAACGAACGGAACCCGCCGGTGCCCCCGTTGTGCCAGATCTGGAGGTGCCCGCCCTGCTGGGTGTGCAGCCGGTGCCCGAGCCAGCCCAGGTGCGTCCAGGCGAAGGGGTTGACCCGGTGGCGGGTCTCCCGGGTGAGGGCGATCGCCGCCGACAGTGGCGCCTCCGGCTCGCGCTCGGCGGCGAGTTGGGCCCGCAGGAACACCACCAGGTCGGCGGCGGTCGACCGGAGCCCGCCCATGCCGGGCACGGCCCCGAAGCCCCAGTGCGGCACCGGCCGGCCGCCCGGCGTGTGCCCGTGCGCCAGCCGCGCGGACTGCTCCTCGTCCGACCGCACGCAGGTGTCCACCAGGCCCAGCGGTGCGCAGACCTCGCGCGCCACCAAGTCCTCGTACCCGACGCCGGACCGCTGCGCGAGGGCCAGGCCGAGCAGCCCCGCGCCGAGGTTGGAGTAGCGGAAGCCGCGCCCGGGCGCGGTCCGCAGCCGCGTCCGAGCGAGCCCGTCGAGCACCCGCTCGGTGGTGCAACCGGCGTACGGATCGGGCTTGTTGGGGGACAGCAGTGACTGCGCCAGCATGCCCCGGGGCAGCCGGGGGAGCCCAGAGGTGTGGGTGGCGAGGTGCCGCAGGGTGATCGGCTGCGGGCCCCTGGCCGGGACGACGGCCCGACCGCCCGAGGCCCCCGTGAGCACCTCGGCGAGCGGTTCGTCCAGCCGGACGGCTCCGTCGAGCGCCAGCCGTGCGAGCACGAGCGAGGTGAACACCTTGGTGACGGAGCCTATGTCGAACAGCGTGTGCGGCCCGGGTATCCCACCGCCCGGACCGGTCCGCCCGGCACCCCGGATCTCCACGTCGTCGCCGGCCAGCCCGGCGACCACCGCGCCGACGTGTCGGCCCGCGAGCCGGTCGGCCGTCTGCTGCACGAGACAGGCGAGTTCGTTCATGCTCGCGAGCCTAGGCGCCCCGTTCGGCCGGATCGTCCGCCCGGAAAACGATATCGACCCCGCCGATGCTCCTGCGGAGGTACGACCCCCGCCGACCCCCAACCGACCCCCGCGCGATCCCCACGGCAGGGCACGGAGCCGGAGCCCCGCCCCCGTCACTCCTCCAGCGCCTCCCGCAGCCGGGCCGCGACCTCCGCCGCCCCCGCCTCGTCCGGATATCGCCGCCGAGGCCAGAAGAACCCGCGCAGCCCGTCCTTCGGATTGCGCGGCACCACGTGGACGTGCAGGTGCGGCACCGACTGGCTGATCCGGTTGTTCGCCGCCACGAAACTGCCCGCCGCGCCCAGCCCGCGCTCGACGGCCCCCGCCACCCGCTGCACCCGCAGGAAGAACGGCCCGACCTCGGCGGCGGGCAGGTCGGCCAGCGTCGGGTGGTGGGCGCGCGGCACGACCAGGACGTGCCCGGGGAACAGCGGCCGGCGGTCCAGGAAGGCCACCGCCACCTCGTCGTCCAGCACCCGGTGGGCCGGCTCCTCGCCCGCCACCACCGCACAGAAGACGCAGTCCATCCGTCCATTCAAACCACCGGCCGGCCGCCCCGGCACCTCCGCAAACCCCGGTGGGCCCGGCATCACCCGTCCGGCCGCCGCCCGGGTGCGGCCTGGGCGGTGCCGGGCGCACGGTGGCGCCGGGGGCCGGACAGCGGGCGCATCGAGCGCTCCACGAGGAGGCCCCGCGAGGAGGTGGCCCCGATGTCGGGCAAGTTCGAGGTCTATCAGGACGCCGGTGGCAAGTACCGGTTCCGGCTCAAGGCGGGCAACGGCGAGATCGTCGCCACCGGCCAGGGCTACGCCAGCAAGGACGCGGCCCACAAGGGCGTCGAGGCGGTCCAGCGGGCCGCCGACGGCGCGCCCGTGGTGGACCTTCCCAAGGCGGCCTGAGCCCGGGGCAGCGGAGCCCCGAGACCGACCGGGCGCGCGGCCCGGCGCCCGACCCACCCGGGCCGGCCGCCGGGCACCTCGCCGAGCACCTCGCCGAGCACCCGCCAAACCGACCGCCGGCCACTCACGGCGAGACGGGGACCCCGAGCAGAGAAGTCCCCGCTACCTCACTCGTACCGGTACAGCAGCGCCTCCCGCTCGATTTGCTCGATCATCTCCACGGTCAGCGACTCGTCCCGCAGGTGCGAGAGCGTGACCTCCGCCGAGCTCGGCTGCGCGTCCTTGGCCAGCCAGTTCTCCGGCTTCCACGCCGAGGAGCGCAGGAAGGCCTTCGGGCAGTGCCCGTACACCTCCTCGACGGCGACCACGATGGCGCTGCGCGGCGGCTTGCCGACGGCGGTCAGCTGCCGCAGCAGCTCCGGGTCGGTCGAGACGCAGGCGCGCCCGTTGACCCGCAGGGTGGCGTCCCGGCCGGGGACGACGAAGAGCAGCCCGACCCGGCCGGACTCCAGGATGTTGTGCAGGGTGTCCAAGCGCTTGTTGCCGGTGGCGTCCGGAATGGCCAGGGTGTACTCGTCGAGCACCGAGACCAGCCCGGCCGGCCCGCCGCGCGGGGAGACGTCGCAGCGCCCGGCGGCGTCCGCGCTGGCCACGAAGACCAGCGGGGAGCAGGCGATCAGGCGCTGGGCGACCTCGTGCAGGTGGTCGACCTGCTTGCGGCGCGCCTGGTCGCCGGGCTGCTCGTAGATCTCGCGCAGCTGGGCGGGATCGCTGAGCGCGCCCGCGTGGAGGGCGTCGAACAGGCTGCCCGGCCGGTTCGGCGCGGTGGTTGCGGTGGTTGACGAAACGACAGATTCCGGTGTGGTCGTCATACCGGGAATGTAGCCGAGGCCGCTCGGCGCACCCCGTTCCCCGGGCCCTGGCAACCCTCCGTGAAATTCCGGCCCCACCCCTCCCCACCAGCGGTTTTCCGCTCATAATGGGGGCCAGGGACCACTGGCTCGGGGCTCGCCGGGCGGGGACCGCCGGGTCAGTGGTCAGCGCGCCCGGGCGAGGGATGCCCGGGCGCGGGACGCCAGCCGCAGCCGGAGGTGGTGGTCGTGATCGTCAGGATCTGGGCCGGGCAGGTCTCGGCCGGTCGCATCGAGGAGTTCTGCGCGCACCTGGCCGCCCAGGTGATCCCGCAGCTCGGGCGGACCGACGGCTGCCTCGGCGGCGAGCTGCTGCGCTCGGTGTCCGAGGACGGGCACCGGGTGCTGGTGCTGAGCCGCTGGCGCGACGAGGAGGCGCTGCGCGGGTACGCGGGGCCGATGTGGCGGATCCGGCCGGTCTGGTCGGAGGGCGAGCTGAGCTACCTCGCCCACCCGCCGGAGGTCACCCACTTCACGTCGATCACCGCCCCCGCGGCCCTCTGAGCCGCGGCCCTCCGAGCGCATGGCCCGCCGAACACGCGCACCCCCGCGCACATGGCCCTCCAACGTACGCTCGCCCCCCGGCGGAGCCGCGGTAGCACCCCGCCGCGCATTCCCCGCAAGCCCGTGAAACAGACCACAGCCGGAGGCCCTCCCTGCCCTTGCGCCGACCGTGGCACAATGACGGCATCAAGCAGTGACGTTCAGCGCACTCCGGGGTCGGTGAAAATCCGAACCGGCGGTTACAGTCCGCGACCCGTCCGCAGCCAGCGGCCGGTTGACCAGGTGAAATTCCTGGACCGACGGTTAAAGTCCGGATGGGAGGCGTGCGCGGGCGGACGAAGAGCAGTACCCGTGGGTCCACTGGCAGGAGACTGCCTCCCGGGCCCCGGTCAGGTGAACGACGGGAGCGGTGTCTCCCGTGCCGGGCGAGCGATCTCCCGGTGGCCTCGGCATCCCCGGCGACGGGTGTGTCCCGGGTCCGTGCGCCGGTGCCCGTCCGTGTCATCTCCCATGCCGCCCCGGAGTCCGCGCCCCAAGCGCGAGGAGAACCCGGGTGTTCACCGGCATCATCGAAGAGCTCGGCGAGGTCGTGTCGATCGAGGAGATCGGCGACTCCTCGCGGATCCGCCTGCGCGGCCCGGTGGTCTGTACGGGTGCCCGGCACGGCGACTCCATCGCGGTCAACGGCGTGTGCCTGACCGTCGTCGACAGCCCGGCGGAACTGGCCGCCGGCACCGGCGAGTTCAGCGCCGACGTGATGGCCGAGACGCTGCACCGCTCCAGCCTCGGCGAGCTGGCGCCCGGCTCGCGGGTCAATCTGGAGCGCGCCATGGCGCTCGGCGCCCGGCTGGGCGGCCACCTCGTCCAGGGCCATGTCGACGCCACCGGGCGGCTGTTGAGCCGCGAGCCGGGCGAGCGCGACGCGGCGGGCGAACTGCGCTGGGAGGTGCTGCGGTTCTCGCTGCCCGGCACGATCTCCCGCTACCTGGTGGAGAAGGGCTCGATCACGGTCGACGGCGTCAGCCTCACCGTGGTGGAGGCGGCCGCGGACAGCTTCACCGTCAGCCTCATCCCGACCACCCTCGCGCTGACCACGCTCGGCGCCAAGGCCGTAGGGGAGGGCGTCAACCTGGAGGTGGACGTGCTCGCGAAGTACGTCGAGCGCCTCCTGGAGTCCCGCACCCTGCCCGACTTCCCGAACCTGCCGAACCTTTCCAACCCGCCCCACCCGTCCGACCTTTCCAGCCCGTCCACCCCGTCCGGCCTGCCGGTCGACGGAACCCCGGGGGAGTCCGAGTGAGCTGGCTCAGCGGCGAGGCGTTCACCGTCCTCGGCGAACACGTCAAGTGGGCCGACATGTTCGGCAACATCCTCGGCCTCGGCGGGCTCGCGCTCGGCTGGCGCCGCTCGGTCTGGAGCTGGCCGGTCCAGCTGCTGTCCGGCGCGGTGCTGATCGCGGCCTACCTCGGCGGCCACGTCCCCGGCCTGATCGGCAAGCAGCTGATCGTGATCGTCACCGCCGCCTGGGGCTGGGCGCAGTGGCAGCGGGGCCGCCGCGAGGGCGGCACGATCGCCGTACGGTTCGCGAGTTGGCGCGAGCGGATCGCGCTGGCGGCGGGTACGGCGGCCGGCACGGTCGCGCTCGCCCTGCTCTTCACGTCCTACCCCAGCCTGTCCTGGAGCCCCTGGTCGGACGCCTACGTCTTCGTCGGCACGCTGGCCGCGATGGTCGCCCAGGCCCGCGGCTGGGTGGAGTTCTGGTTCGCCTGGATCGCGGTCGACGCGGTCGGCGTGCCGTTCGCCTTCAACAGCGGCTACACCTTCTCCGGCCTCACCTACTCCGTCTACTTCGTCCTGGTGCTGCTCGGCCTGCGGTCCTGGTGGCTGAGCACCCGTGAGCCGCGCGCCAAGTCCGCCACCGTCCCGCAGGGAGCCACGGTATGACCGAGATGACCGAGAACCAGTCCAGCAACGGGGCCACCGGGCCCGACTCCGACCCCGAGCTCGTCCTCGACCCGGTCGAGCGGGCGATCGCCGACATCGCGCTCGGCCGCGCCGTGGTCGTGGTCGACGACGAGGACCGCGAGAACGAGGGCGACATCGTCTTCGCCGCGTCCGCCGCGACCGCCGAGCTGATGGCCTTCACCGTCCGCTACAGCTCCGGCGTGATCTGCGCCCCGATGACCGGCGAGGAGCTGGACCGCCTCAAGCTCCCGCCGATGACCCAGGTCAACGAGGACCGCAAGGGCACCGCGTACACCGTCTCGGTGGACGCCCGGGAGGGGGTCGACACCGGCATCTCCGCCGCCGACCGCGCCCGCACCGTACGGCTGCTCTCCTCGCCCGGCACCGAGCCCGGCGACCTCACCCGCCCCGGGCACGTCTTCCCGCTGCGCGCCGTCGAGGGCGGCGTGCTGGTCCGCCCCGGCCACACCGAGGCCGCCGTCGACCTGGCCCGGCTCGCCGGGCTGCCGCCGGCCGGCGCGATCGCCGAGGTGGTCAACGACGACGGCACCATGGCCCGGCTGCCCGAGCTGGTCGCCTTCGCCCGCGAGCACGGCCTGGCGATCATCTCCATCGAGGACCTGATCGCCTACCGCCGCCGCACCGAGCTGCACGTCGACCGGGCCGCCGCCACCGGCCTGCCCACCGTGCACGGGGAGTTCACCGCCGTCGGCTACCGGGGGACCATCGACGGCGTCGAGCACCTCGCGCTGGTGGCCGGCGGCCTGGACGCGGAGGGGCGGCTGCCGGACGGCGAGGACGTCCTGGTGCGGGTCCACTCCGAGTGCCTGACCGGTGACGTCTTCGGCTCGCTGCGCTGCGACTGCGGCCCGCAGCTGGAGGCCTCGCTGCGGCGGGTCGCCGAGGCCGGGCGCGGCGTGGTGCTGTACCTGCGAGGCCACGAGGGGCGGGGGATCGGCCTGGCCCACAAGCTGCGCGCGTACGAGCTGCAGGAGCGGGGGCGGGACACCGTCGACGCCAACCTGGACCTCGGCCTGCCCGCCGACGCCCGCGACTACAGCATCGCGGCCCAGATGCTGGTGGACCTCGGCGTCCGCTCGCTCACCCTGCTCACCAACAACCCGCAGAAGCTGACCGCGCTCACCGAGCACGGGCTCAAGGTCAAGGGGCGCGAAGCGGTCGAGATCGCGCCCGGCGAGCACAACCTGCGCTACCTGCGCACCAAGCGCGACCGGATGGGCCACGACCTGCCCGGCCTCGGCTCCTGAAGCCGCACACCTCAGAACCAGCGACGACACCAGAGAACGGAAGAGAACATGAGCGGTCACGGAGCCCCCGAGCTGACCATCGACGGCGCCGCCGGCCTCAAGGTCGCCGTCGTCGCCGCCCAGTGGCACGACACGGTGATGAACGGCCTGCTGGACGGCGCCCACCGTGCGCTCAAGGAGCTGGGCGTCGCCGAGCCGACCGTGCTGCGGGTGCCCGGCACCTTCGAGCTGCCGGTCGCCGCCAAGCGCCTCGCCGAGCGCGGCTACGACGCCGTGGTCGCCCTCGGCGTGGTGATCCGCGGCGGGACCCCGCACTTCGACTACGTCTGCCAGGCGGCCACCAGCGGCCTCACCCAGGTCAGCGTGGACACCGGCGTCCCGGTCGGCTTCGGCGTGCTGACCTGCGACAACGAGGAGCAGGCGATCGACCGCGCCGGCCTGCCCGGCTCCGCCGAGGACAAGGGCCACGAGGCCGTCACCGCCGCCGTCGCCACCGTCGTGGCGCTGCGCGCCGCGCTCTGACACGGGGCCGCACCCGGTCCGTCCGGTCCCGGAGCGCGGACGTCCACCCGACTGTCCACGCTCCGGGACCGTTTACCGTCCGTCCGCCCGCACGCCGTAAGGTGGCCCCATCATGGCTTCGAAGACATTCGAGGAGCTCTACGCCGAGCTCCAGCAGAAGGCCGCCACCGGCGACCCCTCGTCCTCCCGTACCGCGCAGCTCGTCCAGCAGGGCGTCCATGCGATCGGCAAGAAGGTCGTCGAGGAGGCCGCCGAGGTCTGGATGGCCGCCGAGTTCCAGACGGACGAGCAGACGGCGGAGGAGATCTCGCAGCTCCTCTACCACCTCCAGGTGATGATGATCGCCCGCGGACTGACGCTCGACGACGTCTACAAGTACCTCTAGACACCCCCGCTCTCCCGAGCACCCCCATCCTCCGAACAGGTAAGGAAGCAACCTCCCATGCTGCGCATCGCCGTCCCCAACAAGGGTTCGCTCTCGGGTCCCGCGGCGGAGATGCTCCATGAGGCCGGCTACCGCCAGCGGAAGGACCCCAAGGAGCTCGTCCTCGTCGACCCGAACAACGAGGTGGAGTTCTTCTTCCTCCGCCCGCGCGACATCGCGGTGTACGTGGGCTCCGGCCGCCTCGACGTCGGCATCACCGGCCGCGACCTGCTGCTGGACTCGCACTCCAACGCCGAGGAGGTGCTCGCCCTCGGCTTCGCCGGGTCGACCTTCCGCTTCGCGCGCCCCGAGGGCGTGGACGTCGAGGACGTCAAGGGCCTGGAGGGCCTGCGGATCGCCACCTCGTACACCGGCCTGGTCGAGCAGCACCTGGCCGACCACGGCGTGAAGGCGACGGTCACCAAGCTGGACGGCGCGGTCGAGACCGCGGTGCAGCTGGGCGTCGCCGACGTGATCGCCGACGTGGTGGAGACCGGCACCAGCCTGCGCAACGCCGGCCTGGAGGTGTTCGGCGAGCCGATCCTGGTCTCCGACTCCGTGGTGATCCGGCCCAAGGGCGCGGGCGAGGACACCCGGGTGGAGCAGTTCCTGCGCCGCCTCCAGGGCGTGCTGGTGGCCCGCCGCTACGTGCTGATGGACTACGACATCCGCGCCGAGAAGGTCGGCGCGGCCGTCGCGCTCACCCCGGGCCTGGAGTCGCCGACCGTCTCGCCGCTGCACACCGAGGGCTGGGTCGCGGTGCGGTCGATGGTGCTCCGCAAGGAGGCCCAGCAGATCATGGACGACCTCTGGGGCATCGGCGCCCGGGCCATCCTGGTCACCAACATCCACGCCTGCCGCCTCTGACCCGCCCGCCCGAGCGCGGGTAAAGAACGGTTCAATGGGGCGGGGACGCCGGTCGGCGTCCCCCCCCCCCCCGGGTGGCGCCCCCCGAACCACCCCCCGAGAACCCCCCGGTGCACGCCCGCCCGCCCCGTCCAGTGGGATATAAAAAAATAAAGCAGCCCC
>NZ_JBHUAL010000180.1:0-19734 GCF_042789775.1 Kitasatospora sp. NPDC056800
GAACGGAACCAATGCGGGGTGAACAGGGAACAGATGAGGAATGGGGCGTCCTGGTCCCGGTGCGAGACCGCAGCGGCTGACCGTTCCAAGTACCGACGAGCCGGTCGGCGCGGCACGGCGGAAACTACGGAGTGGCCAGGGCCTCCTCGAGGCGGTCATGTGCTGCCCCGGGCAGGACTTGCCGCAGGGCTTCGGCGCGGGTGCGGATCAATCCGCCGCGGTACGCGGGAGGCAGCTTCTCCCAGACGTCGACGGCCTTGTCCACGGCACTGGTGGGGTCGCCGTCGGAGCACAGGCACGTGGCGGCGTCCATCTCCAGGAGCGCCCGGACCATGATTGACGGGGAATGGGTGAGTGCGAGTGCGGCTTCCTGCTCGGCGTAGGCGTCGCGGGTGTGGCCCATGAGGGTGAAGGCTTGGCTCAGGTGCACGTGGTGCTTCTGCATCGGGTAGCCGAACCAGGTGTCGGCAGCCTGGGTTCCGTCCAGACGCTCGGCGATGGTACGGGCGTCTGCGACGGCTCGCAGGGCGCCCTGGTGATCACCGGCGGAGGCGAGGGCGCGGGCGGTGACGGCGGCGGCCAGGGCCGCCGAGGCGGTCGGTGCGTCGCCGCTTTCGGCCCGCGCGCGGGCGGCGAGGTTGGCTGCGGCGTTCGAAGCGCCGTAGTTCAGGGGGACCATGGCGTGGCGGGCGAGCACCCAGGCGAGCATCTGCTTGTCACCGGATTCACGGGCGGCCTGCTCGGCGGTGGCGAACCAGCCGTGCGCGTCGCGCTGGTCGCCGCGGTCGTGTTGGATGATCGCGACCAGCCCGGTGATGCCGGCCGCCGTGCGCGCGAGGTCGGTACGGATGCCGGCGGGGTGCGGGCGTCCCAGTACGTCGCGCAGGAGGTTGAGGTCGGCCTTCATCTGGTCGAGGACGACGACTGGTGAGCGCCCGTGGTAGCCGCCGCGGTGGCGCTCGAAGGCCCCGTCGAGATAGGCGAGGTCGCCGGCATCGGAGCCGGAGAGTCCCGCATTGATACCCGTCCGCGCTTCGGCGATGCCGGGCACCGCCGTGATTCCCGTTGCCAGTGCTGCCACACTGAGAAAGCTCCGCCTTTTCACCGCTGTCTCCTCCTCTCCGTCAACGCCGTCAGCATGACGGGTTGCCCTGCGCCAGCGCCTGGAGGCGGTCACCGCCCGGACGATCTCCTGGACCGTCAGTTCGTAGCCTTCGGCGAGCAGTTGGTACCACCGGGGAGTCGGAAGCCGCTTCTCCTTCTCCCACCGCTTCAAGTTCCCCGCGTCGAACGGTTCCCCGTCCTGGAGCCGCACCAGGAACAGGGCCTGCTCTTCGCGCGAACGGCCAGTGGCTTCGCGGCGCTCCCGCAGCAGTACGCCGATGCCGTCCGGTGCCATCATGCCTGCTCCCTGCGCATCTGACTGTCCAGTGCCCGAACCTGGCCCCCCTAAGCGGCCCCCGCGGAGAAAATGGCCCCTTCAATGGCGCCAGCGCTGTTGGTGGATCCAGGAGTTGACTGTCTATCAGTAAGTCGGGCCGTCGAGCGAAGCCTTGGCTTTCCCCACCCCGGGCCCGTTGACGCCTCCCGTCCGACCCTGCCCCTCGAAGGTTTCCTCGCCATGCGCGTACTCGCCACCGCCTTCTCACCCATGCCTCGGATTACCGCCGACCCGCTCGCCGGCCCGGCACCGCTGCCCGGTACCACCCCGACCAGCGGTGTGTGCGGTCCCGCGCGCCCTGTTCCCGCCGACCACGACCGCCTCGGGGCGTTCCTCACCGCGTCCTGGGCCGCACTCAACGTCGTTGCCCTCGGTGTGCTCGGACTGCTGGTCCACCACGCCGAGACCCACCTCGAAGGGGCGGTCCCGACCAGCGCGCCGGACTGGTTCGCCGAGGACGGCCGCCGGTGAGGGCCCGTCCACTCGCCGTCCCCGGGGCGTTCGCCTTCGAAGCGAACGCCCACCACGACGTCCGCGGCGAACTCCAGGAGTTCTTCCGGGAGGACGCGTTCCGTGCAGCCACCCGCCGGACATTCCGCCTGGCCCAGGTCAACACCGTCGTGTCCCGCCTCGGCGCGCTCCGCGGCATCAGCGTCGCCACCGCCGGCCACGCCAAGTACCTCACCTGCACCGACGGAGCGGTCCTCGACGCCTTGGTGGACCTGCGTACCGGATCGGCCGCATTTGGCAGCTGGCACCTGGAACACCTCGACGCCGAGCGGCGGACCTCGCTGTTCGTGCCGCCCGGCGTCGGGCACGCCACCCTCGCTCTGGCGGACCGCTCCAGCGTCACCTACCTGCTCAGCGAGCTGCACCGTCCTGAGAAGTTCCTGACGATCGACCCGCTCGACGCGGACCTCGCCATCGAGTGGCCGCCCGAGCCCGCCTCCATCGTCGTGGGCAACAGCCTGAGCCTCGTCGAGGCCCTCGACCGCAACCTGCTGCCCGCCTACTCCGCCTGACCCTCGCCATGCCTCACCCAGTTGGTGACTCCCATGGAGAACATCCTCGTCACCGGCGGTGCCGGCTTCATCGGATCGCACTTCGCCCGCCGCCTCGTCGACGCCGACGACATCGCCAAGGTGACCGTCCTGGACGCCCTCACCTACGGGGGAAACCTCGGCAACCTCGACGGCATCACCGACTCCAAGAAGTTCACCTTCGTCCAGGGCAACATCCTCGACCGCACCCTGGTCGACGCCCTGATGGAGACCCACGACGCCGTGGTCCACTTCGCCGCCGAGTCCCACGTCGACCGCTCCCTCACCGACGCCGGGAACTTCGTCTCCACCAACGTGCTCGGCACGCAGACGCTCCTCGACTCCGCCCGCCGCATCGGCACGCGCAAGTTCGTCCACATCTCGACCGACGAGGTGTACGGCTCCTTGCCCACCGGAACCGCCTTCGAATCCGATCCGCTGAACCCCACCGTGCCGTACTCAGCGTCCAAGGCCGCCTCCGACATGATCGCCCTGGCCTACCACTCCAGCTACGGCGTGCCGGTGTGCGTGACCCGCTCCTCCAACAACTACGGGCCCCGCCAGTACCCGGAGAAGCTGATCCCGCTGTTCGTCACCAGGTTGCTGGCCGGGGAGAAGGCCACCGTCCACGGCAACGGCGAGCACGTCCGCAACTGGCTGCACGTCACCGACAACTGCGCCGGAGTGGAGCTGGTCCTCCACAAGGGCATCCCCGGGCAGGCGTACAACATCGGCGGCGGAACCGACCTGACCACCATCGAGCTGACCGGCATGCTCCTGCGTGCCACCGGCGCCACCTGGAACCAGGTCACCTACGTGCCCGACCGGGCCGCCAACGACATCCGGTACTCCATGGACTGGGGCAAGCTCGCCCAGCTCGGCTACCAGCCCCGGCAGGACCTGGCGGCCGGCATCGCCGAGACCGTCGACTGGTACCGCAGCAACCCCGACTGGTGGCAGACCGCCACCGCGCGGGCCGCCGCGTGAAAGGCCGCGAGGTGAACACCCCTGACCCGGCGGAGCTCCGCCGCATCCTGGTGACCGGCATCGGCGGGGCCCCTGGCCTCGACCTCGCGCTCACCCTCCTCAAGCTCGGCCACGAGGTCATCGGCACCGACTCCAACCCCCTCGCGCCGGGCCTGCTCGCCCCCGGCATCACCGCCCGCACCATCGCCCGCGCCGACAGCCCGCTGTTCGCCGCGGACCTGATGGAGCTGGTGCACGACCTCAAGCCGGACGCCCTGATCTGCTGCGTCGAGAACGAGCTTCCGCAGCTGGTCCACCTGCGCGGCCATCTGGAACGTGCCGGAGTACGAACCTGGCTGCCGCCCGCGGCCAGCGTCACCACCGCGGGCGACAAGTGGGAGTTCCACCAGGCGATGCGCGCCGCGAGGGTGCCCACTCCGCAGACCTGGCTGCCCGACCGAATCGGCCAGACCCCCGATGGCACCGAACTGGTCGTCAAGCCGCGCCGCGGCCAGGGCTCCAAGGACGTGCACTTCTGTCGGACCCGCGAACAGGCCCGCGTGCTGTGCGAGCTCGTGCCCGCCCCGATCGTCCAGCAGCGCGTCCGGGGCGTGGAGTTCTCCGCCGACTGCCTGACGGACCGCAACGGTCGCACCTCCGCGATCCTGCGACGGCGCTTGATGGTCCAGGCCGGCATGTCGATGGTCGCTGTCACGATCGACGACCCGGAGGCCACCAAGCGGGTCGCCGAGGCGATCCGGGCGATCGGCGCCGTCGGCCCGGTGGACGTCCAGGGCTTCATCACCGACGGCGCCGACCCGCGCGTGGTCATCACCGAGATCAACGCCCGGTTCGCCGCCGGATTCCTGCTCGCCGAGGAAGCCGGAGCCGACCTGGTCCGGCAGACCCTGAACGGCCTCTTCCAGCAGCCCGTCGACCATCGGCGGCTCACCTACCGCGGCGGCGTCTTCCTCACCAAGTACGTCGCCGTGATGTCCACCGAGTCCCGTGCCGTCTCCGGCACGCTCTGACGAAGGAGCACCCGCCTTGGCCTCGACCACCACGCGGCCCCCGGGCGTCGAGCGCAACGCCGCGCCGCTGCTGCACGGCACCGAAGCCGCCGCACTGGCCGCCGTCCTCCCCGGCGGCCAGTGGGGCCACGGCCCGGCCACCGACCAGTTCGAAGCCGGAGTCGCCGACCTGATCGGCGTCACCCACACCGTCGCCGTGAACTCCGGCACCACGGCCCTCCACCTCGCTCTGCGCTCGATCGGCATCGGCCCCGGTGACGACGTCGTCCTCCCCTCCCTCACCTTCTGCGCCAGCGTCCAGGCCATCACCTGGAGCGGCGCCGCACCCCGCTTCGCCGAGATCGACCCCGGCATGCTGGCCGTCACCCCGGACACCGTGCTCGAAGCCCTCACTCCGAACACCCGCGCCGTCATGCCCGTGCTGTACGGCGGCCGGGCCGTGGACCTCACCCCGATCCGCGACCACCTGGCCGACCGGGGCATCCAGATCATCGAGGACGCCGCCCACGCCTTCGGCTCCCGCCGCCCGGACGGAACCATAGTCGGCGCCGACCCCGCCGTGCTGACCTGCTTCTCCCACGACCCGATCAAGAACCTCACCACCGGCCAGGGCGGCACGATCATTCCCCGCACCCGTGAGGAAGCCGACACCCTCCGCAGCCTGCGCCTGTTCGGAATCGTCCAGTCCAATGACGCCCGGGCCGCCATGACCTCCTACGAGGTCCAGGGCCCCGGGATGCGCTTCGACATGTCCCAGCTGAATGCCGCCATCGGCGTCGCCCAGCTGAAGCACTTCCCGCAGACCGCCGCACACCGCCAGCACCTGTGGCGCACGTACCAGGCCGAACTGGCCGGCCTGGACGGCGCCCGCCTGGTCGACGTGGACGTGGTGAACACCGTGCCGTTCAACTGCGTGGTGGTCCTCGACCACCACCGCGACGAGGTCTTCCGCCACCTGCGGGAGCACGGCATCGGCGTCGCCGTGCACTACCCGCCCAACCACACCCAAGCCGCGTTCTCGGCCTGGCACCGGGACCTGCCGGTCACCGAACAGGTCGCCGGCCGGATCCTCGGCCTGCCGTTCCACCCCGCCATGACCCACGACAGCGTCCGCTACACGGTCGCCGCGCTCGCCGACGCGATCAAGGCCGCCGCGTGACCGACACCAAGGAGCCGAAGATGAGTGAGATGTTCCGCCACCCGAAGCGCCACCGCATCCTGGTGGTCTGCCTGGGCAACCACAACCGCTCGCCGCTCGCCGCCGCGGTCCTCGCCCACACCGGCGGGGAGAAGGTCGAGGTCCGCTCGGCCGGGCTGCGCGAGCGCCACGTCGGCGGTCCGGCGCACAGCAACGCGATCCGCGCCGCCGAGGACGCCGGGTACGACATCCGTGACCACCGCGCGGTCAAGGTCAGCCACCGCATGCTCGACTGGGCGGACGCCGTGCTGGCCATGGACCACGCCGTCCTCGCCGAACTCAGGACCATGGCGGACGGAACCCCGGCCGCAGGCAAGCTCGACCTCTACGTCAGCGGCGAGGACGTGCCCGACCCCTGGGAGAGCGACTACGCCGCCTACCAGGTGTGCGTGGACACCATCCAGGCCGGCGCCGTCCGGCACCTGCCGGACCTGGAGGACTAGCGGCCCACGACCGACAGCAGTACGTCCACGAGGCGGTCGGCGGCGTCCGGCCGGCCGTGCTCGGCGGCCTGTCGCGCGATGTCCGCGCGGCGGGCCGGGTCCGTCAGCAGCGGGGCGATCGCCGCCTGGAGGGTGTCCGGGGCGGCCCGGCCGAGGAGGGCCACCGCCGCGCCGGCATCGGCCAGGTGGCGGGCGTTGTGCTCCTGCTCGTTCCCGGCCGACGTCGCCAGCGGGATGAACACCGCGGCCCGCCCCAGCGCGGTCAGTTCGGCCAGTGTTCCCGCGCCGCTGCGGGAGACGACCACGTCCGCGAGGGCGAGCACGTCCGGCAGTTCCGGGCCGACGAAGCCGGTCACCAGGTACCGGGCGCGCAGGTGTTCCGGCAGTGCCGCAGCCCGCTCCCGAAGCCCCGCCTCGTGGCTGGGCCCGCACTGGTGGACCACGTTGGCGTGGCCGAGCAGCCACGGCAGGATCTCGCTCACCAGCTCGTTGATCTGCTGGGAGCCCTGCGCGCCGCCGGTGACGTACACGGTCGGCAGGGCGCGGTCGAAGCCCCACAGGCCGAGCGCCTGGATCGCCTTCTCACCTTGCCCGGTCAGCACCTCCGGGCGGACCGGGTTGCCGGTCACCACGGCGGTGGCACGGGCGGACTCGGGCAGGTACCGGAGCGTCGACTCGGAGGAGACCGCGACCCGGGTCGCCATCCGGGCCAGGGCCCGGTTGCCCAGGCCGAGTCGGACGGTCTGCTCGTGGACCACCAGCGGCCGGTGGCACATCCGGGCGGCCATCCCGACCGGCACGGCGACGTAGCCGCCCGTGCCGAGCACCACGTCCGGGCCGAACCCGGCGATCGCGGAACGGGCCTGCGCGACGCCCAGGGGGACGCGGCCCATGTCCTTGACGTTGGCGGGCGACACCAGCTTGAGCGGGTTGGCGGAGCGCCGGATCTTCCCGGTGGCGACGGTCCTGAACGGGATGTCCTCGGCGGCGGTGACCTTGGCCTCGAGGCCGGTGGCGGTGCCGATCCACAGCACGTCCAGGGCGCCGTCGACCCCGGCGAGACGCGAGCGCAGGGCGCGGATCGCGGTGAGGGCCGGATAGGTGTGGCCGCCCGTTCCACCGCCGGTGACGATCAGTCGAAGAGGCCGGCCAAGGCGGGAGACGAGATCGCTGGTGTCGCGGTTCACGCCTGGAACATACCAGCGCCGACGGAGCCGTCCACCCACTCGATCTGACGTCCGATCAGAGCCAGACGTACCCGCGGCCGCCCGATCGCGGGCACGGCAGACCGAGGGCGTCGGCGGTCGGAGTCCAGCGGCTCCGGTCCGGTGTCGAGAGTGCGAGGAGGGCTCTGGCCGGACACCACGAAGCCCCGCCCCCACTGTGGTGGGAGCGGGGCTTCGTCCGTGTCCGTGCGGCCGAACCGCTACGGCTTCGACGCGTCGTCCGCCGCCCGGGCCGCCGCCGGGACCGGGGCCTGGGCCGGAACGGGCTCGGCCACCCGGTCGGCGGGTGCGGCCTGTTCGGCGGCCGGGACCGGGGAGGGGGCGATCACCACGCCGGTCGCCCCGGCCGTCACTGCGGCGACCTCCTCCTTGACCTTGATCCCGGCCCCGTCGAAGGCCACCTTCAGCCGCTGGCGCAGCGCCCGGGAGACGGAGGCGGCCTTGCCCGGGGCGGTCCTGGCCTCGACCCGCAGCACCACCGAGTCCGAGGCGACCGACTCCACGCCCAGGATCGACACCGGAGCCCAGATCAGCTCGTCGTACGGGGCCTCCTTGGCCATCTCCTCGGCCGTCGCCAGGATCAGGTCCTCGACCCGGATCAGGTCCTCCTTGTACCCGACCTGGACGTCCACCGAGGCGGTCGCCCAGCCCTGGCTCATGTTGGCGATCCGCTTCACCTCGCCGTTGCGGATGTACCAGATCTCGCCGTTCCCGCCGCGCAGCTTGGTGACCCGCAGGCCGACCTCCAGCACCGTGCCGGTGGCGACACCGGTGTCGATCTCGTCGCCGACGCCGTACTGGTCCTCCATGATCATGAAGACCCCGGAGAGGAAGTCGGTGACCAGGTTCCGGGCGCCGAAACCGATCGCCACACCGGCCACACCGGCGCTCGCCAGCAGCGGCGCCAGGTTCACGCCCAGCGCGGAGAGCACCATCAGCGCCGCCGTGCCCAGGATGCTGAAGGAGGCGACGCTGCGCAGCACCGAGCCGATCGCCTCCGAGCGCTGCTGGCGCCGTTCGGTGTTCACCACCCCGGTGTTGGCCAGCAGCCCGCCCAGCCGGCTCTCCTCCTGGTGCTCGGAGGTGCGCGCCATCCGCCCTATCAGCTGGGTGATGAGCTTGCGCACGACGGCCCGGAGGACCAGCGCGAGCACGATGATGAAGACGATCCGCAGCCCGGAGGCCACCCAGCCCTGCCAGTGGGTGTCGAACCAGCTGGCGGCCTGCCGGGTGGTGTCCGAGACCTCCTGCGCGCTGGTCGGGATCCGCAGGTCGAGCTCGGGCAGCTGCGCGGTGGGGCTGGGGGCCGGGGTCGGGTTGGCGAGCGTCGAGGACGCGTCGGACGGACCGGTGGCACCGGAGCTGAACACGTGCGGACCTTCCTGGCTGGGGTGCGTGGTGGGCCCGCACCGCCGGCAAGCGGCCCGCGGACCGTGGGCGTCAGCCTATCCGCCGCCGCGGGCTGGCCCGGACACGCCGGAACCCCGCACGGGTGTGCCCAAGGGCGTACGGAGCGTGTCGAACGCCCCGTCAACGCCCCCGTACGCTCCCCCCGAACCGGGGCTCCGGGGCCGTCCGGGGCAGGAGGGGCGCTGCTCCGGACGGCCGAACCGTGCCCCCGGCGGGCGACCCGCCGGAGTCACCGGGACCCGTCGCACCGCCACCCGGGTGCAACCCGACCTTCCCCCGGGCATACCGGCTATGACAGAGACCACACCCGGAGTTCGCGTCAGGTCCGTTACACAGGAGTGGTGGCGCCGTACAAAGGCGTAAGGCGACACTGGGGGAGATCGCGCACGAGTGGCGCGATCCAACCGCTCGTCCCGGCGCGAGCCACGCGCCGCAGGCGTCCAAGGAGGCATCCGTGCCGCATGTCCTGGTCCTCAACGCGTCCTACGAGCCACTCGGCGTCGTATCGATGCGCCGCGCACTCATCCTGGTCCTCAACCACAAGGCGGTCAGCCTGGAGGACTCGGAAGTCACTCTGCACAGCGCCACCAGCGCCCTTCCGGCGCCGTCCGTCGTCCGTCTGACCCGCTTCGTCCGGGTCCCGTTCTGCGGGCCCGTCCCGCTCACCCGCCGGGCCCTGTTCGCCCGCGACCACGGCCGCTGCGTCTACTGCGGGGCCGCCGCCACCAGCGTCGACCACGTCATCCCGCGCAGCCGCGGTGGCCAGCACCGGTGGGACAACGTGGTGGCGGCCTGCCGCCGCTGCAACCACACCAAGGCCGACCGCCACCTCACCGAACTCGGCTGGCGGATGAAACGACCACCCGCGCCGCCCAGCGGCCTGGCCTGGCGCATCATCGGCACCGGGATCAAGGACCCGCGGTGGCGGCCCTACCTGGAGCCCTACGGCGGCGCGGACCAGCTGCGCGCCCCGCAGTGGGGCGAGTACGAGCACCACGACCGCACCGAGCAGCCGGTCCACCCGGTCCCGCTCGGCCGGGCCCACTCGGGCCACCCCGCCCCCGTCCGCCGCGGTGAGCAGCCCGAACCGCTCTCCGCCTGACCACAGCTCCACAAGGGCCCGCCCGTCACACCGTCGGTACGCGCCTCATGGGCCGCCGAGCCCCCCGCACCGGGGAGCCGGCGGCCCGCCGCGTTTCCGCCCACCCGTGACCGGGCCCGGCGACGGCCACCACGGCTACGGCTACGGCCACGGCTACGGCTTGGGCGCGGTCCCGCCCGCCGCCGCCGGAGGTGTCGCGGGCGTCCCGGGCGCGCCGCCGGGCTGGCCGGTCTGGCCGCCGCCCTGGCCGGCCGGGGGCTGCGGTGCGGCCGGCGGGGTCACCGCGTACAGCTCGACGCCCCACAGCGAGTAGCCGTACTTGGTCGCCCGCGCCACGCCCTGCACCCGGAGGTACCGGACGTTGGGCGCGTCGAAGCGCACCGTCTCGTCGCCGCCCTTGCCGTTGTCCACCGTCGCGGCGTCGGTCCAGGTGTTCCCGTCCGCCGAGACCTGGATCTTGTACGAGGCGGCGTACGCGGCCTGCCAGTGCAGCACCGCCGAGCCCAGCCTGGTCGCCTGCGGCAGCTCCAGCCGCACCCAGGCGTCGTCCTTGGCCGGGGAGGACCAGCGGGTCTTCGGGTCGCCGTCGGTGACCGCCGAGGCCGGGAAGTTCGCCGTCTCGTCGCCCGAGGAGGTGGCCTTGGCGCCGAGCGCCAGGTCCGGGCCGCCGGTGGGCGGCACCACGTGCACCTGGAGCACCTGCCGGACGGTGGTGCCGCCGGCCACGAACTGCACCGGCACCCGGTACGTCCCGGACGGCGTCTCCGCGGTGGCGCTGACCAGCAGCGGCACGCCCACCCGGCCGCCGCGCGGCACGGTCACCGGGCCGGCCGGGGCCACGGTCAGGCCCTTGGCGGCGGCCGGCACCTCGGTGCGCAGCTCGCCGGTGGTGCCCTCGGGGCGGCCGGCCTCCACGGTGGCCCGGGTGGTCACGGGCGCGGAGGCGCCGGTGACCACGTCCAGGGCCGGGTCGGAGAGGCTGAGCCGGGCCGCCGGGGCGTCCGCGTACCAGGGGATCACCTGGTTGACCACCGGAGGGTCGCCGCCGGGCTTCCAGGTCAGCCGGAACGCGTCGGCGGGCTGGCCGCCGGCCGACAGCTCGTTGTAGCCGGGCTGCACGGTGCCGATGTCGGCCCAGGTGCCGTCGGCCCGGCGCACCGCGAGGGTGGCGGTGGCGCGCACGGACGGGTCGGTCAGCACGGTGAGCCGGTCCAGCGGGCGGGCCGCGCCGAGCTCGACGGTGAGCGGCTCGTCCATCGCGGTCGGCGCCTTGGCGGCCCGGTACGCGGTGTCCGGGTTGCCGTCCAGCACGGCGGCGGCGGAGGAGCCGGGCACCGCGTCGGGGCCGCCGCTGACGCTGGCCGGGGAATCGTCCGGGGCGGTGACGGTGAACTCGCGCACGGCGACGGCGGTCTTCTGCGCGGCGGTGGCCCGCAGCCGCACCGCCCGGACCACGGTGCCCGGCGGGAGCTGGGCGCTGACCGTCTTCTGGTTCTTGACGGTGGCGAGCTGCTTCCAGCCGCCCTCGCCGGTGGAGTACTCCAGCACGCCGTCGCGGATGTAGTCGTCGGCGGCGGTCCGGGCGTCCGGGCCGTTGCCCCAGCCGCCCATCAGCACGGTCACGCCGCTGACCGGGCGGCCCGCGCCGAGGTCCAGGCCGACGGCGTCGCCGGGCTGCGGGGGAGCGGAGCTCCAGTAGAAGGTGTCGGCCACGCCGTCGGTCATCAGCGCGGGCAGGTGGTCCTGGGCGGTGCCCAGGGTGGTGGTCGGGGTGGCGGCGCCGCCGCCCACGCCCGACCAGTTGTCGGCGGCGCGCACGGCACGGTCCAGGAACGGGCCGAGCACCCCGGCGCCGACGGTGGCCGGGGCCCGGTCCAGCTGCTCGCGCAGCCGGTTGAGCTCGACCCGGGCCTTCCAGGCCGCCGCGCCGTCGCCGCCGTGCTGCGCCAGCAGCATGTCGAGGGCGGACTGCCCGGCCAGCCCGTAGTCGCGCAGCGGGCCCAGCCAGGGCGCGGCCTCGCCGGCCAGCTGGGTGGTGGCCGGGGTGCCGGCCAGGGTCTGCTGGGCGGTGGCCATGGTGGCGAAGGCGTCCCGCAGCGGGGCGGCGGCCTCGATCAGCCGGGCGAGGTCGGGGGCGGCGCCGGAGGTCGGCTCGGCGGCCGCCCAGAACCGGTCCAGCAGCGGTGCCAGGTAGCCGGACTCCTGCTTGGACAGCGGCGAGGAGGTGCTGTTCCCGGCCAGCGCGGTGACGGCGGACAGCGCCGTCCCGACGGGCGTCGGGGCCGCGCCGGTCGGCCCGGCCAGCGAGCGCACGGCGGCCTGCCAGGACTCGTCCGGCTTGTAGCCGGCCGGGTTCCAGGCGAAGTCGCCGGCCGTCGACACGGCGATCCGGGAGGCCACCGGCTGCTGCATCGCGCCGGTCAGCAGCGCCGCCGAGCGGGTGGCCACCTCCGGGTCGCGCCCGGTGTAGGCGCCGAGGAAGAGCCGGTCCGGGGTGGCGTCGTTGACCGGGTAGTTGTCCATGGTGAGCAGCGGGTGCCCGTACAGCCCGGCGGTGTCCGAGGCCTGGGCGCCGGTGATCTTCTCCGGGATCACCCCGACCCCGCTCCAGGCCACCTGCACGCGCTCCGGCAGGGCCGCCGCCAGCGCCTTGCGGTACGGGGTGGAGCCCTGCTGGTGGTACTCGGTGGGGACGACGGACAGCGGCGCCAGGCCCGGGTTCCTCGCGATCAGCCGGTCCTGCACCTTCTTCACCAGCTCGGCCTGGGCCTTGGCGGCCGCGGCGGGCCCGGTGCCGTACTCGTCGCGGTCGTCGCCGCAGTGCCACTCGTCGTAGCTGACGTCCAGGAACTGCAGCTGGAAGGCGGTGAAGCCGAGCTTGCGCAGCCCGTCCAGCTTGTTCACCAGGGCGTCCACGTCCTTGCCGGAGCTGAAGCAGAGGGACTGCCCCGGGTCGATCGCGTAGCCGAGCGCGACGTGGTTCTGCCGTGCCCGGAAGCCCAGTTCGCGCAGCTCCTCGGCCTGGGCCGCGGGGTAGGCGGTGCGCCAGCGGGAGAGCCGGTACGGGTCGTCACCGGGCGCGTAGAGGTAGAAGTTCTGCTTGGAGCGGCCCAGGAAGTCGACTTGCTCCAGCCGCTGCTGCGCGGTCCACGGGGTGCCGTAGAAGCCCTCCGTGATGCCCCGCACCGGGGCGCCGGTCGGCCAGTCCCGCAGCGTGATCCCGGGCAGGCCGAGCCCGGCCGCACCCGGCGCCTGCCCCTGCCCGGCCGGTACGGCGGCGAGCAGCTGACGCAGGCTCTGCGCGGCGTAGAAGGTGCCGGTGGCGTCCACGCCGGCCAGCACCACGGCGCCGTACGTCCCGCCGCCCTGGGCGGGCAGCTGACCGGCCGACAGCACGTACCCGCCGGCCGGCATCCCCGCGGTCGTCGGCCCGGCGCCGTCCTTGCCGCCCGCGGCGGCGGACAGCTGCCGCAGCACCCGGTCCACCTCGCCGCCGGCGCCCTCGGCGGGCCCGCCGACGTACACCACCAGCGTCCCGGCGGTCGGCGTCCCGCCGTCCGGACGCGGCGTCACCTCGCCAGCCCCGGCGACCTCCAGCACCTCCTGGACGGCCCGCACCGCGCCGATGTCCGCCTTGGGCGCGCTCACCAGCGTCACGGCGGACGGCACCGCGACGGGCTTGCCCGCCACGGTCTGCTGCTGCGGCTTCGGGAACACCTTCGGGTCGGTCACGCTGCCCAGCGGCGTCTGCGGCGCGGTGCTCACCACGTCCGAGGCCGTCGAGGCGGCCGTGGCCGCCGCGTACGCCGCCGACGGCAGCGAACCGGCCAGCAGCCCGCCGACCACCGCCGCGGCCGCTACCCCGGCCGCGATCTGCATCGCCCGCCGCCCCGGCCGCCCGGCCCGGTCCGCCCGGTCCGCGCGCTCCTCGCGCACCGACGCCAACAGCGGCTCGGTGCCCTTGAGATCGGCGATCAGCCGGTCCGCCGTCCGCGGCGCCAACTGACGGCACGTCCGCGCCGTGGCCCGCCGCGCCGCCTCCGCCGCCGGGTGCTGCAGCACCTCCCGCAACGCCGGACTCTGCTCCAGTTGCGACCTGAGCCGCCGCCCGGCCGCTACGGACACTCGGGCTTGCACAGGAGCCTCCTCGCCAGGCCACGACCACATCGTCCGCAACCCCACCAGCTGGCCGATCCGGTGTCAACGCCGCCGACTGCTATGACCGTTTTGCGCCGTTTCATTGCATGTCGGACCAGCCCGGAAACACCCGCGGGCACCGGGCTCGGCGGGCTTCACGGCACATCCCGGGCGGCGGCCGTCCCCAGCCTGTACGGTCGGCCCTCGCGCTGACCCCCCGTCGCCTGCCACCGCGGCCCTGCTCCAGGCCCGGAGCAGCTGAAGGACGGCGAGGTCCTCACCCATGGACAAGGAGGGCGGCGACACGACCACGGCGAACGCCGACACCTTCCACACCGACGCTCTGAAGTCCTGCCGACCCGCCCCCGCCCCCGAGGGTCCGCCCGCCGGCGTCGTGTCGCGCTGGGTGATCGTGGTGTCACGCGGGTAGGACTGTGGCTGTCCTGAACGGGCGTTGCCGAGACATCGCAGGAGCCGCGAGTGGCCGCTTACCACGACAGTGACGGAGCCGAGCAGGTACCGGCGCAGGATGCCCCGCCGCCGCCCGCCGAACTGGTGGCGCTGGCGCGGGCGTACGGGGTGGACGTCCGGTACCCGGGGCCGGGCGGGCAGGCGGTGGGGGCGCGGACGCTGGTGGCGGTGCTGGGGGCGATGGGGGTGGCGGCCGGGTCGCCGCAGGAGGTGGGGGAGGCGCTGGAGCGTCACCGGGCCGAGCAGCGGGCCCGGTTGCTGCCGCCGTGCGTGGTGGTCCGGCAGGGGCGGCGGACGGCGCTGGACGTGCCGGCGGACGCCCGGTTGCGGGTGGAGCTGGAGGACGGCGGGAGTTGGGAGCTGCCCCGGGGGCACTCGCACTGGGTGCCGGGGGACCTGCCGTTGGGAATGCATGTCCTGGTGGCGGAAACCGGCACGAGGACCGCGCGGGCCGCGCTGGTGGTCGCCCCCGAGCGGCTGCCGCAACTCCCGGGCCGCAGCTGGGGGTTCCTCGCCCAGCTGTACTCCGTGCTCTCCGAGCGCTCCTGGGGCATGGGCGACCTCGGGGACCTCGTCGAGCTGGCCCGGTGGGCGGGAGCCGGCCTCGGCGCGGGCTTCGTGCAGATCAACCCGCTGCACCAGGCCCTGCCCGGCGCCCCCTCCGACCCGTCCCCGTACCGCCCGTCCTCGCGCCGCTTCGCCGACCCGGTGCACCTGCGGATCGAGGCCGTCCCCGAGTACGCCTACCTGACCGGCGCCGGGCGCGAGCAGGCCGAGGAGCTGACCCGGCGGGCCGCCCGGCTGCGCGACGAGGTGCTGGTCCACGACGCCCTGATCGACCGGGACGCCGTCTGGCAGCTCAAGCGCGAGGCCCTGGAGCTGCTGCACGAGGTGCCGCGCGGCCCCGGGCGGCAGGCCGAGTACGACGCGTACCGGCTCCGCGAGGGCGAGTGGCTGTACCGGCACGCGCTGTGGAACGCCCTGGCCGAGGAGCACGGCACCGACTGGCACCACTGGCCGAAGGGGCTGCGTCACCCGGACGGCCCACAGGTCGAGCACGCCGCCAAGGAGCTGGAGGAGCGGGTCGAGTTCCACCGCTGGCTCGCCTGGCAGGTCGACCAGCAGCTCGCCCACGCCCAGCGGGCGGCCCGCGAGGCCGGCATGCCGGTCGGCCTGATCCACGACCTGGCCGTCGGCGTCCACCCGGACGGCGCGGACGCCTGGGCGCTGCGGGACGTGCTGGCCGGCGGCATCTCGGTCGGCGCCCCGCCGGACGCCTTCAACGCCCACGGCCAGGACTGGGGCCTGCCGCCCTGGCGCCCGGACGCGCTCGCCGAAGCCGGCTACGCCCCGTACGCGGAGCTGCTGCGGGCCACCGCCCGGCACGCGGGGGCCCTGCGGATCGACCACGTGATGGGCCTGTTCCGGCTCTGGTGGGTGCCGCAGGGGCACCCGCCGACCGAGGGCGCGTACGTGCGCTACGACGCCGAGGCGATGCTCGGCGTGCTGGCGCTGGAGGCGCACCGGGCCGGGACGGCGGTGATCGGCGAGGACCTCGGCACGGTGGAGCCGGGGGTGCGGGAGGAGCTGGCGGCGCGCGGGGTGCTCGGCACGTCCGTGCTCTGGTTCGAGCGGGACTGGCGGGGCGACGGCGCGATCCTCGGCCCGGACCGCTGGCGGTCCGGCTGCCTGGCCACCCTCACCACCCACGACCTGCCCAGCACCGCGGCCCGGCTCTCCGGCGAGCACGTCGAGCTGCGGCACCGGCTGGGCCTGCTGGCCCGGCCGCTGGGGGAGGAGCAGGGGCAGGCGGCGGCGGAGCTGGCGGACTGGCGGGCCGAGCTGGGCCGGCTCGGGCTGCTGGCCGAGGGCGAGCCGCTGACGATGCCGGTGCTGTACCGCTTCCTGCGGGCCACCCCGGCCGAGCTGGTCGGGGTCTGGCTGCCGGACCTGGTCGGGGACCCGCGCCCGCAGAACCTGCCCGGCACCTGGGACCAGTACCCGAACTGGCGCCTGCCGGTCGCGGACGGCTCCGGCGACCCGGTCACCCTCGAACGGCTGGCCACCGCCCCCGCCGCCGGCCTGCTCGCCCGGCTCCTGGCCCCGCGCGGTTCCGCCGGGTCGGCCCCGAGGCACGTCCTCCCGTCCCACCCGACCGACCCCGACGAGCGCGCCCCCGTAAGCGGCGGGTAAGTTGGAAACGTGGACAAGAGGAACGCTTTGCGAGCCGGCGCGGTCTCCGCAACGGTCACGCTGATGATGCTGCTGTCGTCGCCCGCCATGGCCTTCACCAGGGACGACGGTGATGACCCCGGTTCCGGCCTGAGTGTGGGCCAGACCCTCGGCCTGTACGTGTTTCTCCCGCTGGTCGCCTTCGCGGTGATCGCCGGTCTGGCGGGCCTGCCCTACGGCAAGGGCAAGAAGAAGTAACACCCGCGCAGACGTCCCCAGGACTCGCACGACCCGCAGGGCCCGCAGGTCCCGTACGACCTGCATGGCCCGCACCACCCGCAAGGCCCGCAAGACCCCGAAGGGGCGCCGGACGATCCCGTCCGGCGCCCCTTCGCGGTTGCGAGGAGACCGTCAGCGGCCGCCCCCCGCACGGTCGGCCGCCTGGGCCTTGAGCGCGCGCTCGACGCCCGCCCGGGCCTCGACGACCTGGCGCCGCAGCGCCGGGGCCGGCTCGGCCGAGGCCAGCCACGCGTCGGTGGCCTCCAGGGTCGCGGCCGTCACCTGGAGGGCCGGGTACAGCCCGACGATGATCTGCTGCGAGATCTCGTGGCTGCGGGTCTCCCAGACGCCCTTGACCGCCGCGAAGTACTTCGCCGCGTACGGCGCGAGCAGCTCGCGCTGGTCGGACTGCTGGAAGCCGGCGATGACGGCCTCCTGCACATAGTTCGTCAGCTTGTCGGACTCCACCACCGACGCCCAGGCCTCCGCCTTGGCCCCGGCGGTCGGCCGGGCGGCGCGGCAGGTGGCCGCGTGCTCCTGGCCGGCCGCGGTGTTGTCCCGCTCCAGCTCGGCGGCGATGGCGGCCTCGTCGGCCCGGCCGGTGGCGGCGAGGCGCACCAGCAGGGTCCAGCGCAGCTCGGTGTCCACCGCGAGGCCCTTGATCTCGACCGAGCCGTCCAGCAGCCCGGCGAGCAGGCCCAGCTGACCGTCGGTACGGGCGACCGAGGCGAGGGCGCGGGCCCAGGCCAGCTGGTGGTCGCTGCCGGGCTCGGCGGCGCGCAGGTGCTCCTCCGCGGCGGCGGCCCAGCGGTCGAGGCCCTGCTCGCGCCACTGCGGGTCGGTGTAGGCGTCGAGGGCGAGCTTGACCTGGCGGTGCACGGACTGCACCACGCCGATGTCGCTCTCGCGCCCGATGCCGGACAGCGCCAGCGCCAGGTAGTCGCGGGCGGCCAGCTCGCCGTCGCGGGTCATGTCCCAGGCGGAGGCCCAGCACAGCGCGCGCGGCAGCGACTCGGTGAAGCCGCCGAGGTGCTCGGTGACGACGGCCAGCGAGTCCTCGTCCAGCCGGATCTTGGCGTACGAGAGGTCGTCGTCGTTCAGCAGCACGACGGCCGGGCGGTGCCGGCCGACCAGCTCGGGCACCTCGGTGCGCGGGCCGTCGACGTCCAGCTCGATCCGGTCGGTGCGCACCAGCGCGTCGCCGTTCAGCTCGTACAGGCCGATCGCGATGCGGTGCGGCCGCAGCACGGCCTCGCCCTTGGCGCCGGCGGGCAGCGCGGGGGCCTCCTGGAGCACCGCGAAGGACTCGATCTCGCCGTCGGTGTTGAGCACGATCGAGGGCCGCAGCACGTTGATGCCGGCGGTCTCCAGCCAGGCCTTGGACCAGGCCTTGAGGTCGCGGCCGCTGGCCTCCTCCAGGGCGCCGAGCAGGTCGCTGAGCCGGGTGTTGCCCCAGGCGTGGCGCTTGAAGTACGCCTGCACGCCCTGGAAGAAGGCGTCCTGGCCGACGTACGCCACCAGCTGCTTGAGCACCGAGGCGCCCTTGGCGTAGGTGATGCCGTCGAAGTTGACCTGGACGTCCTCCAGGTCGTTGATGTCCGCCATGATCGGGTGGGTGGACGGCAGCTGGTCCTGCCGGTACGCCCAGGTCTTCATCTGGTTGGCGAAGGTGGTCCAGGAGTGCGGCCACTTGGAGCCCGGGGCCTCGGCCTGGCAGACCGCCTCGGCGTAGGTCGCGAAGGACTCGTTGAGCCAGAGGTCGTTCCACCACTCCATGGTGACGAGGTCGCCGAACCACATGTGGGCGAGCTCGTGCAGGATCGTCGCGGCCCGGGCCTCGTACGCGGCGTCGGTGACCTTGGAGCGGAACACGTACTGGTCGCGCAGGGTGACGGCGCCCGCGTTCTCCATCGCGCCGGCGTTGAACTCCGGGACGAAGAGCTGGTCGTACTTGGCGAACGGGTACGGGAAGTCGAACTTCTCCTGGAAGTAGTCGAAGCCCTGCTTGGTGACCTCGAAGACGGCCTCCGGGTCCAGGAACTCGCGCAGCGAGGGCCGGCAGTAGACGCCCAGCGGCACCTTCTGCTCGCCGTTCTCGTAGGTGTCGAAGACCCCGACGTACGGGCCGGCGACGAGCGCGGTGATGTAGGTGGAGATCCGGCCGGTGGGCTCGAACGTCCAGACCCGGGTGTCGCCCTCGCCGACCGGCTCCGGGGTCGGCGAGTTGGAGACCACGACCCAGCCCTCCGGCGCGGTCACGGTGAACGCGAACGCGGCCTTCAGGTCGGGCTGCTCGAAGTTGGCGAAGACCCGGCGGGCGTCCGGCACCTCGAACTGGGTGTACAGGTAGGTCTCGCCGTCGACCGGGTCGACGAACCGGTGCAGGCCCTCACCGGTGTTGGTGTACTCGCAGTTCGCGACGACCCGCAGCTCGTTCTCGGCGGCGAGGCCCGGCAGCGGGATGCGGCTGTCGGCGAAGGTCGCCGGGTCGAGCCGCACGCCGTTGAGGGTGATCTCCTCGACGCTCGGGGCGACCAGGTCGATGAAGGTCTCCGCCCCCGGGGTGGTGGCGGTGAACCGGACCACGGTGGTGGACCGGAAGGTACCGCCCTCGCGGGCCGAACCGAGGTCGAGCTCGATGTCGTACGCGTCCACGTGGAGGAGGTCGGCCCGGGTGCGGGCCTCCTCACGGGTCAGGTTTGTGCCGGGCACTCGCTGCACTCCTTTGTCAGACTGATGGTCCGAATCCTCGCACGTCCAACGGACGGGGCGGCCGAAAAATCACAGGCGGGGCGGGCCCGGGCGATCAGCCCGTGCC
>NZ_JBHUAL010000181.1:0-19465 GCF_042789775.1 Kitasatospora sp. NPDC056800
GCCGTGCCGAAGCGGCGACGGGCCGCTCTTGCGTAGGAAGTCGGCGAGGCCGACTTCCTGTGCTTACGGGTGGGTTGCCCGGGTGCGGCAGTGGGTGAGGGCGTAGGTGATGCGGCGGTCGGAGGGGAGCGTGGTGGCGAGGAGTTCGCCGGCGGTGACGAGGGTGCTCCAGTAGAGGGCGGGGTCGCCGGTGCGGGGAAGGGGGTGGGCGGCGGTGAGGGAGAGGTAGGCGGTGGCGAGGTTGCCGGTGGTGAACCAGCGCTGGAGGCCGTGCCGGTGACCGGGTCGGAGGCTGCCGTGGGCGTCGATAGCGGTGAGGAGGTGGTCGACGACGGCGAGTTCGGTGTCGGTGAGTGACTTGGGGAGGTCGAAGACGCCGAGGGCTTCGAGGAGTTCGCCGGTGTCGGTCTCGCGGGCGGGGTGGTGGTCGGCGAGGAGGGCGTCGTAGCACTCGGCCAGACGGCGGGTGGTTTCGGCGTGGGGGATGTAGAGGGCGAGGCAGACGGCGCGCGCGACGGGCAGGGGCGGGTGGCCGAGGCGGGCGATCAGGGCGTAGGTGGCGGCGGGTGTGGTGCCACGGGAGAGGGTGTGCCGGGCGAGGGTTGTGAGGTGCATGGGGAGTCGGGCTTTCAGGCGGTGGTGGGGGCGATGTGGGCCCAGACGAACTTGCCGATGCCGTACGGGCGGGAGGCGCAGCCCCAGCGCTCGGCCAGCTCGTTGACGAGGTAGAGGCCGCGCCCGTGCTCGTCGTCAGGCGCGGCGGTACGGACCGAGGGGCGGCTGCTACCGGCGTCGTGTACCTCCAGCCGCAGCCGGGAGCCGGTGAGGGCGAAGCGGACTTCGATGTGGCAGTCGTCGGGCCCGTCGGAGTGCTGGACGGCGTTGGCGAAGAGTTCGCCGAGGAGCAGTTCGGCGGTGTCGCGGTAGCGGTCCCCGGAGGGCAGCCCGGAGAGGTAGGCCTGGAGCAAGTACCGGGCCAGGGGCGCGGATTCGGCCCGGGAGGAGAGCCGGGCGACGAACATGCGAGGACGACGGGACGTGAACATGGGGGTACCTCGGAGGGGCGGGGCGGGAGCATGCGAAGGAAGTGCGACGTACGCCAGGTCTGCCGCCGATCGGGGGTTTGGACACCCGACCGGGGCGGGGCGTGCTGCAAGCGGGGAGAGAGCCGTCTCCGAACTCACGAGGCCCGGCGGGCCCGGGGGTCAGCGGTCGGGGCGAACTCTGCCCAGCCGGCCGCTGCGGTGGCCAGGGCGTTCCGTCGGAGGCGCTCCTCGGCGGATATGCGCGGCCCGGGTGTCGGCGTCTGGGCAGGACACGAAGGGCGGGGTGCGGCGGCCATCGCGGGCTCCAAGGGATGCGGCAGTGGTGTGTGCGAGCCCGGACCCGACCGGGCTCGCACCCCGAGGCGTCGCCTCTCGGGGTGCTGAGCACCACGATGCCGCTGCTGGAAGGCCTTGAATTTCACCAGAAGTGAAAGATCGTCAGATACCCGTTCGGGTGATCCAGGTTGACAACCGCAGACTCCGGCGGCTAGCGGAGCGTGACAGTGCGGTCACGGTCTCGCGGGCGAGCGGATGCCGGGATACCTGGTCGGGTGCGACCGCGTACGCGGCGTCGAGCTGGTCGAGTGCGGCCTCCGGTCGGGCCATCCATCGGTAGGCACGGGCCAGGTCGATGTGGTGGTGCCCGATCCTGGTCGGGGCCCATCCGGCGGGGAAGCGCAGCCCCTTCGCGGCGGCCACCGCCCGGTCGTGCTCGCCGGCCTCCACCAGGGTCATCACCCGGTGCACCCGCACGTTGGTGGGCCCGAAGTGCAGTGACAGGTCCGGCTGCTCGCCGGTCCGGGCGGCTACGTGTTCGGCCTCGTCCAGATGGTGCTGCATCAGGTCCTTCTGTCGGGCGCGGGCGGCGACCACGGCCGAGCCGAGGTGTAGTTGCCCGGTGGTGACCAGTGCGCTCGGAGTCTTGGCGTCGGTCCCCTCCAGGTGGCCGCGGCCGGACTCCTGGAGGCGTCGGCAGGCCGCGAGGTCGCCGACGCGCAGGTAGGCGGTGACCCGCAGGTACTCGCGGGCGGCCCGTAGCGCGGGTGCCTGGTCGCCGGCCCGCTCCGCGGCCCAGTCCATCCGGGCCAGTGCGGTCGCGGACAGGTCGCTCAGCCCGATGGCGATCCCGACCGAGTGCCCGCACCGGTAGGCCTCCGCCAGCAGGCCCCACGCCTGCCGCTGCTGCTCACCGGTGAACTCGTGTGCGGCCGTGTGCAGTTCGACCAGCAGGCCCGGCAGCATCGCCACCATCGGCTTGTACTTCGCGGCCTGGGCCAGCGTGTTCACCTGTCGTACCGCTGCCCGAAGCGCGGGCAGGGTGCGAGGCCGAACGGCCTCCTGCGGCGGCAGGTCGTACAGATCGAGCACCGTACGGATCGGGCCCATCAGCGGGACCAACGGGTCATCTGCCGTCCCGTCGCTGTACGGGGGCGGTTGGAGGTCGCCAGGCTCAACTCCCAAAGCCCTGGCCACCGCTGCCACGAACTCCGGCGTCGCCGGCTTGTGTCCGGCCACCACCTTCGTGAGCAGGCTGTACGAGACGTGAGCACGATCAGCGAGTTGCCGATGGCTCAGGCCTCTCACATCTTCGTAGGCGGCGATGCGCTGGCCGGTGCTGATTCCGTCCGGAGGTGCCACGCTGGCCCCATCTCGTGAATTCCTTGAACCCTGCATAGGGGACCGTACCCTTGAACTCGCCTGGTCACAGATCATTCGGTCAAACAACGTTGACGTTGGTCGGCTGGGTGCGCGGCCGGGTTCCATGAGATAGCTGCTTCAGCCGGCCAGTCGACGGATACGGTGTCAGGACTGATCGACGTGGGGAGCCTCGGCGGCCCAGTCCGTCGCGGCGATGACCGAACGGATCAGGGCCCTGGATGATCAGTTGCGGACGTCCTCACCGGTGTCCGCCCGCAGGTACCGCGAACGGTACGGGAGGCCATGACATGAGCAGCGATGAACCGGGCGTGCCCGTGCAGGCCGCACTCGCTCCCACGGGTGAGGACTACTCGGGGGTCTGGGTCAGCCACTACGAGTTCTTCAGCAGCAGCCGGGAGAACACGTTCACCGGCCTGCACCACGTCGTCCTGTCCCAGAGCGGGAACCGGATCACCGGCCGGTCGCTCCCCGGTGCGTCGTCCAATCCCGACTCGCCGCTGTCGTTCGACCTCACCGTCGACCGGAACGTCGTGACGGGCTCGTGGGTGGAGCAGACCGCACAGGACGGCTACTACCAGGGGGCCAGGTACCACGGCGCCATTCAGCTGCTGGTCGATCCGACCGGGCGCCGCATGGCCGGCAAGTGGGTCGGCTTCGGCAAGGAGTTCGACGTCAACACCGGCCCTTGGGAGCTGCGCCTGCTGGAGAAGTCCACGGCGGATGAGGTCTTGAGTCGCTACAGCGTGCCGCCGGAGGCGTAGCGCGCCTCACCACGCTGGTACGGCGAGCCCCCGTGTCGATTTGATGGTGACGGCCTTTCACGGTGGCCCGTCGAGAGTCGGAGTCTGTGCACTACGGTCTGTGGGTAGGCGGTTACAGCGACAATCGCTCCGGCAGCGAAGGACAGCCATGGCGGACGACAAGCAGGCGAGGGGCACCGCGAGCTACCTGTTCGAGGCGGGCATGCTCAAGCGGGCGAAGCGTCAGGGTTGGTGGATCGCCGGCGTCAAGGATCCCGAGTCGATCGCCGAGCACTCGTTCCGGACGGGCGTCATCGGCGCGGTGCTCGCGATGATGGAGGGTGCCGACCCGGCCAAGGTCGCCCTGCTGTGCCTCTTCCACGACACCCAGGAGACCCGGGTCAGCGATATCCCGCACATCAGTCGGCGCTACCTCACCGCCGCGTCGAACGAGCGGGTGACCGCCGACCAGGTCAGCGCCGCTCACCCGGCCGTCGTTGCCGGACTCCAGGCCCTCGTGGAGGAGTACGAGAACGCCGAGAACCTGGAAGTCACCGTCGCCCACGACGCGGACAAGCTGGAGTGCCTGATCCAGGCCGTGGAGTACCGCGAGCAGGGCTACCGGAACGTGCAGCCGTGGATCGACAGCAGCCTCGGCAGCCTCAAGACCGAGTCGGCCCACGCCCTCGCCGAAGCCGCACTGACCATGACGTCCCTGGAGTGGCAGAAGGTCTACCTCGCGTGACGCCACCGACACTCGTCTTCGACCGCTTTTCGGCGCTTGACGGTGCCATCTGACAAAGGAGTTACGCATGTCGACTGATGGGCGGATCTTCCGCGAGGCGTGGATCGCCGGTGTCTCGAAGCACTACCCGGGCGAGCCGAAGGCGGGCTATGTCGCCCCGTGGGAGGAGACCCCCGAGTGGGAGCGGGAGTGCGCCGCTGCCGTGTTCGGCCAGGTCCGGGACTTCATCAGTGTGAGCGGCGGCAACACGTCCAAGCTCTCCCGGGAGCAGAAGGGCCGCTTCGTCGCTACGTGTTGGATCGCTCAGATCCACAAGCACATCGAGAATCCGAAGCCGGGCTATGTCGCCGACTGGGTCGATCTGCCGTCGTGGCAGCAGGAGACCGATGCGGACATCTTCGAAGCGATCGAGCGCGCCCGTTCCTGAACACCGTGCTCTGTGTGGGAAGTCGGCCCCGCCGACTTCCCACACAGAAGGTGGGGGCGTGCGTGATGTGGGGGCTTGGGCTTCACGCTCGAACGGTTCGCACTCTTCGTAGTCGCTGTGCTACTTTCCGCATCATCAACAGAACATAGGAGACCCCGGCGGTGCTCGTAACACCCCGGGGTCTGGCACCAGGAGATAGAGCTCCAGATGCGGATTCATCGTAGCGCGCGCACGCGCGCGTTCAGCGTGCTTCCGAACGGCCTGTTGCAGGACCGGCGGCTGAGTTACACCGCCCGTGGCCTCCTCGCCGACCTGCTCTCCCGCCCCGACGGGTGGCGGGAGGACGGGCGGCAGATGGCGGACAGCAGTCCGCAGGGGCGGGGCGCCGTCCGGCGGGCCCTCAAGGAACTGAAGGACGCCGGGTACTACCGGGTCGACAGGGTCCGGATGGCCGACGGGACGGTCCGGTCCGAGGCCCATGTCTTCGACACCCCGCAGCCCGAACCGGCTGTCCCCCGCCCGGCTTCCGGTGGAGGGAGTTCCGGCGGCGCTGTCGTCCCTCCCGTAAAGGACCCGGGACAAGAACCCACCCTCCCGGATGAACGGACGCGGGCCGCCGTGGCCACCCTGTTCCGGGTGATCAGGCCCGAACCCCGCCTGCGCCTCGGCGAGGCCGAGGCCCGCGCGCTGGCACCACTCGTCACGCAGTGGCTGGAACGGGGCTGCGACGAAGCCGAGTTGGCCCACGCCCTGCTCCCCGGACTGCCGCAGCCGATGCACTCCCCGGTGGCGATCCTCCGGGACCGCCTGCAACGCAAGCTGCCACCGGAACGAGCCGCGCCTCCACCGACGCCGTACGCCGAGTGCGGCCGCTGCCACGACCCGGTGCCCCGCCCCGGCATCTGCCGCGCCTGCGCGGGCCTCGGCACGAGAACCGTCGCCGTCGGCACCGGCGCGCCCGCCACTCCCGGAGGCGTCGCCCGCGCCCGCGCCGCCCTGCGCGGGTGGCCCCGGCAGCCGGCCGCCGCGAACTCCTAGCTGGCGAAGCCGCCTTCGGGGCGGATGATCTCCAGGTTGGTGCCGTCCGGGTCGTTGAAGTAGGCGACCCGGGTGCCGAGGGCGGCGTCCGGGGTGACCTCGCCCTCGATGAAGGTGTAGTCGTCGCCGAGGAAGCCGTAGCCGGCGTCCTTCATCCGCGAGTACACGGCGTCGAAGTCGTCGACCCGCAGGCACAGGTGCATCGAGCCGGGCCGGTTGGCCACGCCGCCGGTCCGTTCGCCGACCGGCTCCTGGAACTGGATGAGGTCGATGCCGAGGCTGTTGTCCAGGTTGATCGTGGCGTAGCGCAGCTTCGCCACGGGCAGGCCCTGCGACTTCCCGAACGGCACGCTGTGCATGGTGCCTTGCGCGACGGGCTCCCGCCCGGTGAGGGCCGTGTAGAAGGTGATCGACGCGTCCAGGTCGGAGACCGAGATGCCGACGTGGGCGGCGAGGGTCAGGTTGATCGGGGTGCTGGAAACGGCCATGGTCGTCCCTCTCGTTCGCGCCCCGTGGCCCCCGGTTTCGGGGTGGGCGGCGCGGGGCGGAGTGCTGGAGAAACCGGTCCGCTCACCATTGTCCCGGTGCCCGCCGACCGCGCACCTCAGGGCGGCGGTCGGGGTTCAGGGGCCGGCCAGGGCGGCGTCGACCGCCGCTTCGGCGTGCAGCCGGGTGGTGGGGAAGACGGGCACCGGGCTGTCCTCCGGCCGGACGAGCAGTTCGATCTCGGTGCAGCCGAGGATGATCCCTTCCGCGCCCCCGGCCACCAGTTCCCCGATCACCCGCCGGTAGGCCGCCCGGGACTCCTCGCGGACCAGTCCGACGCACAGTTCCTCGTAGATCACCCGGTGGACCAGGGCGCGCGAATCGGCCTGCGGCACCTGGACGTCCAGGCCGCCCGCCGCCAACCGGCCGCGGTAGAAGTCCTGTTCCATCGTGAAGGCCGTCCCGAGCAGTCCGACCCGCCGCAGGCCCGCCGCCCGGACGGCCGCCGCCGTGGTGTCGGCCAGGTGCAGCAGGGGGACGGAGACCGCCGCCGCGACCTGGTCGGCGACCTTGTGCATGGTGTTGGTGCAGATCAGCAGCAGGTCGGCGCCGGCCGCCTCCAGTGACCGGGCCGCGTCGGCGAGGACTTCGCCGGCCTCCTCCCACCGGCCGGCCGTCTGCAGCCGTTCGATCTGCGCGAAGTCGACGGAGTAGAGCACGAGTCGGGCGGAGTGCAGGCCGCCGAGGCGCTCGCGGGTGAGTCGGTTCAGCAGGCGGTAGTACTCGGCGGTGGATTCCCAGCTCATGCCGCCGATCAGGCCGATGGTCTTCATGGGGCCATTTATAAGTCCGAATCGAAATGCGAGGCAAGTACATAAGTAAATCTTTGATCAGCTCTCCCGGGGCACCCGGTGCTGCCACTCCCGGGCGAACACCTCCGATCCGCCCTCCAGTGCCCGCAGTTGGACGATGCTGAGGAAGTGCCCGGCGTCGCAGCGCAGTTGGGTACGGGTCTGGACGGTGACGTCCCAGCCGATGTCGGGGCGCTCCAGGCGGACGGTGTGGTCGGTGCGGGCCTGGGCGCTGAGAGGGGCGCCGGTGAGCACGCGGTAGGCGGTGACGGTGTGTTCGTCGCGGACCAGGCCGTCGGGGTGGGTGCGGGTGCCGTCGGTGGCGGGGGAGAACTCGGCGCGCCACTCGTGGCGGCCGATGTCGTGCACGGTGAGGTGCTCGGGCCGGGCGGTGAGCGGTTCGGTGAGGTGGACGGCGAGCGGTTCGGGCAGTATCGGGGGTTCGAAGGTGACGGGCCGGGTGCCGACGTCGGCGGCGAGGTGGCGCACCGGCAGGCTGAGGGTGGAGCGGGACGGGTCGACGCCGTACCCGGTGTCCTCGGCCGGGGGCCACACCCAGGGCCAGTAGACGGAGGAGAGGGCGAGCCGCAGCCGGTGCCCGGCCGGGATGGTCGAGGCGCAGGCCGCGAGTTCGACCTCGGCGTCCGGGCCCCCGGCGGCGAGGACGCCCCGGGTGACCAGGTCCGAGGTGCCGTCCGGGCCGACCGCGCACAGCCGGACGGCCACCTGGACGGGCGCGTCGTCCTCGCGCAGCCGCAGCCGTACGGTCGGGGTGCCGAGCAGTTCGACCGGTTCGGGCAGCGGCTGGGAGTCGAAGCAGACCGAGCGGCCGTCCTCCTCCCGCTGGTCGGGCGGCTGGTCGGCGGGGCGGCCGTGCGGGACGTAGGCGCCGGCGTTGAGGCCGGTGTGCTGCGGGGAGCGGACCCGGACGTACCGCTCGTCGGAGGCGGTGCCGGCGGTGCGCAGCGGTCCGTCCAGGCCGTAGTGGATCGCGCGGACGTCGGGGGAGGGCCAGGCCTCGTCGCCGGTCCAGCGGGTGGTGAGCCAGCTGCGCAGGGCGGGTTCCTGGAGGGCGTCGGTGTCGACGCCGCGCAGCCAGTGGTCCCACCAGCGCAGGGTGTCGGGCAGGGCGGCCTCGGGCAGGCCGTGCGGCCAGGGGCCGATCAGGGCGCGCGCGGTGGGGGACTCGGCGAGCAGCCGCAGCACGAAGGAGCAGGACGGGTCGCCCCAGCCGGCCACCGCGAGGGTGGGCACGGACACCGGGACGGTGCTCTCGCCGGCCGCGAGCCAGTCGTCGACGGGCGGGTTCAGCGACTCCAGCCGGGCCAGCCAGGCGGCCCGCCAGGCGTCGCCGACGTACCGCGGGTCGGGCGGCAGGGCGGCGTCGGCGACCAGGGCGGTGAGCCGGGTCTGCAGGTCGGCGGCGAGCAGAGCCCCGCCGAGCCGGTGCCCGCCCTCGGGGCAGGCGGTGACCACGGCGCCGACGGTCTCGGGGGCCCGGGCGGCGAGCCGCAGTGCGGTGGTGCCGGCCGCGCCGACGCCGAGCAGGCCGAGCCGGCCGTTGCACCAGGGGCGGCGGGCGAGCCAGTGGACCACGTCGGCGCCGTCGGCCAGCTCCTGGTCGCCGCCGGGTTCGCCGGGGACGCCCTCGGAGTTGCCGTGCCCGCGGGTGTCGACCCGGACGGCGGTGTAGCCGTGGCCCGCGTACCAGGGGTGGCGGCGGGCGTCCTCGGCGGCGGTCCGGTCGGTGAGGCGGCCGCCGGAGTACTCCAGCAGCGCGGGGCCGGGCTCGTCGCCGACCGGCCGCCACAGCCGGGCGGCCAGCCGCGTGCCGTCGGGCAGCGGGACGCGCAGGTCCTCGCGGGTGGTGTGGAAGGGGTAGGACGGCATCGGCCGCTCCCGTCGATCCCGGGCCGGTGGAGCACCGGCGGGCCCGCGGCGCGTACGGACGGGGTGCCGCTCCGTACGAGCGCGCCGCGGGCGTCGGTACTCCGACAGTAGGGGAGGGAGCGGCCCTTTTCCTGGCGAGCAGCCCTGGCGGGGGCACCCCGGGGCCGAGCCGCCCTGACCCGGGGCGCGGCCGGTCAGGCCTTGCTGAGCCAGGCGGTGGCGTTGAGGGCGAGGGCGGCGTCGGTGCCCGCCGGGTCGTCCCAGCCGTTGTACAGGGTGTTGCCGGACTGGCCGGTGCCGTCGTCGATCGGGGAGCTGTCGCCCCAGACCGCGACCCGGCCGGAGCCGAAGGTGCTGGTGACGAAGAAGGCGCCGGTGTTGCCGCTGTAGCCGGTCCGGTAGACCAGGCCCTTGACGTTCGGGTTGTCGGCGGGCTTGAGGGTGAAGGTGGTGCCGTTGCGCAGGATCGAGCCGGTGACGGTGCCGAAGGGGCCGTGCAGCACCGGGTCGGTCGCGTCGTTGACCGCGCGCGGGTTGTCGGTGGTGATGTTGAGCAGGTCGACCGAGAAGCCGAAGGGGTCGTTGTTGTTCACCCCGTTGCTGGTCAGCAGGTCGTTGATGATCTTCGGGGAGTCCCAGCCGTCGTTGTTGCGGTCGCTGTTGACGTGGTCGGAGACCAGGAAGAGCCCGCCGCCGTTCTGGACGAACTTCATGATCGCGGTCTTCTCGCTCGCGCTGAACCGGATGTTGGGCTCCGGGATCACGAAGGTGTCGAAGTTGGCGAGGTCGAGCGCGGCGCCGGTGCCGTAGCTGATGGTGGAGCCGGCCGGGAGGGTCTTCAGGCTGTACTGGCCGGTCTTCTGGAGGGCGACGCCCCAGGCGGAGAGGGCGCCGGTCCAGCTCTTCTCGGTGGTGGGGTTGGCGTTCTGGGCCAGCGGGTCGGGCTGGCTGGTGCTGATGATCCAGTCGGCGTTGCCCGCGGTCTCGGCCTTGCTGTTGTCGAACAGCACCCGGTGCGGGGTGGCGCCGGCCGCGGCGGCCCGGGTGGTGGGGGCGGTGGGGCCCGGCGCGGCGGTGGCGACGGGGGTGGTGAGACCGGCCGCGAGCAGCGCCGCACCGGCCAGGGCCGCGGCGGTTCGAATACGGATCGTCATGAGCCGTTCCTCCGTGGGGAGTTGAGGGGTCGGCGCGCAGGTTTTCGCGCGTAGAACGGGAGTATCCGCGCGTAGAGCGCACGGTGAAAGCCCCAGGAGGTTACGAAGCCTTGTACGGGTGGTGACGATCTCCGGGGGTCGATCGGAAGTCGGGGGAAGCCGGGGGGAAGCGGTGTGAAAGCGGGGCGGAAACGGTGCGGAAGCGGAGGGAGACGAATCCGTAATTGCGCATGACTTGCAACTGCGCGCGTCAAGGCGGAAAGATGGCCCAGCTTCGACCGCCCGACCGAAAGGACACGACGATGACCGCCCCCCGCTGGCGCGACCGGCTCACCCGTGAGGAGTGGATCCGCCTGGCCGGAATGGGCGGATTCATCCTCGCGCTGCACGTCGTCGGCTGGTTCACCCTGCTCGCGCTGGTCGAGCCCGAGCACTACACCGTCGGCGGCCAGGTGTTCGGCGCGGGCATGGGCCTGACCGCCTACACCCTCGGCATGCGGCACGCCTTCGACGCCGACCACATCGCCGCCATCGACAACACCACCCGCAAGCTGATGGGCCAGGGCAAGCGGCCGCTGTCGGTCGGCTTCTGGTTCTCGCTCGGGCACTCCTCGATCGTCTTCGGCCTCTGCGCCCTGCTGGCCTTCGGCATCCGCTCGCTGGCCGGCCAGGTGGAGTCCGACGACTCGACGCTGCACGAGATGACCGGCCTGATCGGCGTCACCGTCTCCGGCACCTTCCTGCTGCTGCTCGGCCTGATCAACCTGGGCGCCTTCAACGGCATCCTCAAGGTCTTCCGTCGGATGCGCCTGGGCGACTACGACGAGGCGGAGCTGGAGCGCCAGCTGGAGCGGCGCGGGCTGATGAACCGCATCCTCGGCAAGGTCACCAGGGCCGTCACCAAGCCCTGGCACATGTACCCGGTGGGCCTGCTGTTCGGCCTGGGCTTCGACACCGCCACCGAGGTGTCCCTGCTGGTGCTGGCGGGCGGCGCGGCGGCCTTCTCGCTGCCCTGGTACGCGCTGCTCACCCTGCCGATCCTGTTCGCGGCCGGGATGAGCCTGCTGGACACCATCGACGGCTCGTTCATGAACTTCGCGTACGAGTGGGCCTTCTCCAAGCCGGTCCGCAAGATCTACTACAACCTGACCGTCACCGGGCTGTCGGTGCTCGTCGCGCTGGTGATCGGCTCGATCGAGCTGATCGGCCTGCTCGGCGAGAAGCTGGACATCACCAGCGGCCCGATCGCCTGGATCGGCGGGCTGGACCTCAACTTCGTCGGTTACGCGATCGTCGGACTGTTCGTGCTCACCTGGGCCGCGGCGATCGCCTACTGGAAGCTCGGCAACGTCGAGGAGAAGTGGTCGGCCGGGCTGGCCGCCGCCTCGGCCACCGGCTCCGGCTCGGCCTCCGGCTCCGCCTCCGCGAAGTCCGAGTAGCGCGCGCACGAGAACCGAGGGGCCGGTGACCGGGGTCTGGTCACCGGCCCCTCGGGGCTTTTCCGGCCGCATCGTCTCCGGCGCCGCGACGGCACCGCCCCGCCGCTACTTCAGCGCGGCCAGCACCGCCTGCGCCATCACCTGCTCGCCGGTCGCGTTCGGGTGGAACGGCACGGCGGGCGAGCCGGGCAGCGCGCCCTCGATCCAGCGGTCGTCCGAGCAGACGTCGTGCCCGAGGGTCGGCGTCGCGGTGTCCACGTAGGTCGCGCCGTTCGCGGCCGCGGTGGACTTCAGGGCGGCGTTCAGCTTGTCCAGCACCCCGTGCATGTACTCGACGTCGCCCGGGGTGACGGGCTGGCGCAGCACGCAGGTCGAGCCGTCGGCGGGCAGCACGGACGGGTAGCCGACCAGCAGCACCCGGGCCCCGGGCGCCTTGGTGTGGATGCGCTTGAGGGTGTCGGTCAGCTGCGGGGTGATGGTGGTGCGGATCCGCTCGGCGAGGTCGTCGGTGCCGTACTGCCAGGACATGGTGCTCCAGTCCCAGTGGCCGTGGTGGTAGACGTCCTTGCAGGGCGTGCCGAACGGGTTGACGACGGCGCCGGCGATGCAGGTGGCGACCAGTTCGCCGAGGCCGAGGTCGCTGGCCGCGAGGTCGTTGCCGCCGATCCCCAGGGTGACCAGGTCGGTGTCGGCGGTGACCGCGTCCAGCTGCGGGTCGTTGACCCGGATGAAGGCGTCGTACTGGGGCTGCGTCATCGCCTTGATCTTGGCCGCGGCGCAGGTGACGTCGGTGTACCGGCCGGCCTTGAGGGCGCCGGCGACCAGGTGGCCGTAGTTGCGGTCGGAGCGCAGGCACAGGCCGGCCGACTGGCCCGGCACTCCGGCGCCGGCGGCGTAGGAGTCGCCGAGCGCCACGTAGTGCCTGGGCGCCTGGGTGGCGGCCTGGGCGGTGGTGGAGGTGAGCGCGAGCGCGGCGCCGAGGGCGACGGCGGCGAGGGCGGTGGAATTCCGGAGGTGCCGGGATTTCCGGGCAGGACGGAGCACGGTTCCTCCTGGGGGAGAGAAACGACGGGTGGGGGTTCGTGCGGAGCCGGACTACGGCTACTCGCAGGTAAGTTACTGCCGTGTTTCCCGGACGTCCATGGTTCGCGCGGAAATCGCCGACATTCCGTCAGATGTGGTCGAACGGTGTCGAACGGCATTTCGTATTTCGCTCCACCGGGTATCGCTCGGCAATCGCGCGGGTATCGCCCGGCCGTCGACGGCAATTCCGAAACGGCGTGGAGCGGAATTCACGCCGGCGGTTGTTACCCGCCGGTTGACCGGACGTCACCGCAGGCCGCAGTATCGGGCGCACAGCGACGGCGCGTCCCGGGCGCGCCGCCACCGCGAGCCGCCACGGAGGACTGCGCATGGCCCTGGACGCCGACGTCATCGTCATCGGGGCGGGCCTCGCGGGCCTCGCCGCCACCGCCGAACTCGCCGACGCCGGACGGAAGGTGATCCTGCTCGACCAGGAGCCCGCGGCCTCCCTCGGCGGCCAGGCGCACTGGTCCTTCGGCGGGCTCTTCCTGGTCGACTCGCCCGAGCAGCGCCGGATGCGGATCCACGACTCGCACGCCCTCGCCCGGCAGGACTGGTTCGGCACGGCCGGCTTCGACCGCCCCGAGGACGCCTGGCCGCGCCGCTGGGCCGAGGCGTACGTGGACTTCGCGGCGGGCGAGAAGCGCTCCTGGCTGCACGGCATGGGCGTGCGGTTCTTCCCGGTGGTCGGCTGGGCCGAGCGCGGCGGTCAACTCGCCGACGGGCCCGGCAACTCGGTGCCGCGCTTCCACATCACCTGGGGCACCGGACCGGGACTGCTCGCGCCCTTCGTCCGGCGGGTCCGCGCGGCCGCCGCCCGCGGCCTGGTGGACCTGCGCTTCCGGCACCGGGTCACCGGGCTGTCCGCCACCGCGGGCGCCGTCGACACCGTCACCGGCGAGGTGCTGGTGCCCAGCCCGGCGGGCCGGGGCGAGGCCAGCTCGCGCGAGGTGGCCGGCGGCTTCGAACTGCGCGCCCAGGCCGTGATCGTCACCTCCGGCGGCATCGGCGGCAACCACGACCTGGTCCGCAAGGCCTGGCCGGCCCGGCTCGGCACCCCGCCCGCCAGGCTGCTCTCCGGGGTGCCCGCGCACGTGGACGGACTGATGCTGGACGTCGTCGGCCGGGCCGGCGGCAGCCTGATCAACGGCGACCGGATGTGGCACTACACCGAGGGCATCGAGAACTGGGACCCGATCTGGGCCCGGCACGGCATCCGCATCCTGCCCGGCCCGTCCTCGCTCTGGCTGGACGCCCGCGGCCGGCGGCTGCCCGTCCCGCTGTTCCCCGGCTTCGACACCCTCGGAACGCTCGAACACATCATGACCACCGGGTACGAGTACACCTGGTTCGTGCTCAACCAGCGCATCGTCGAGAAGGAGTTCACCCTCTCCGGCTCCGAGCAGAACCCCGACCTGACCGGGAAGTCGCTGCGCGGCGTGCTCGGACGCGCGCTGCCCGGCGCCCCCGGCCCGGTCCAGGGACACCTGCGGCACGGACGGGACTTCGTGGTCGCCGGGAACCTCGCCGACCTCGCCCGGGGCATGAACGCCAGGACCGCCGAGCCGCTGATCGACCCGGACGAACTGCGCCGCACCGTCGAGGACCGCGACCGGCAGCTGGCCAACCCCTTCGCCAAGGACCTCCAGGTCACCGCCATCCACGGCGCCCGCCGCCACCTCGGCGACCGGCTCATCCGCACCGCCGCCCCGCACCGCATCCTCGACCCGGGCGCCGCCCCGCTGATCGCCGTCCGGCTGAACATCCTGACCCGCAAGTCGCTGGGCGGCCTGGAGACCGACCTCTCCTCCCGGGTGCTGCGCCCCGACGGCGAGGTGCTGCCCGGGGTGTACGCGGCCGGCGAGGCCGCCGGGTTCGGCGGCGGGGGCGTGCACGGGTACCGCTCGCTGGAGGGCACCTTCCTGGGCGGCTGCCTTTTCTCGGGCCGCACGGCGGGCCGGGCGGCGGCGCGGGCGGTCGGGTAGCGGCGCCCCCCGGCCCCTGCTACCGGGCCTGCGGCATGTCCCTCGGCCGGACAGGGGAGGGCCCCGGCGGTCGGAAGGCGGTACCGGACCGGCCCCTGGGGGAGGACACTGGTAGCGGTCCCGCCCGCACGAGACGTTCGGAGGAACGGTGAGCGCAGCACCCCTGCACGGTCACCACGACAGCCGCCAGCCCGTCCCCCGCACCCAGGACGGCGTGGCCGCGGCCCTGCCGCCCGCGCAGCGCATGGAGTTCTACCGGGAGATGGGCGAAGCCGACATCGAGACGATCGGCGGCGTACTGAAGCGGTGGTGGCTGCGGGCGGAGCTGTACCGCGACCCGGAGGGCGACCGGATCCACGCCGCCGTCCAGGCCGGCACCGCTCCCGGCGCCTCCGCTTCCGCGGTCCTGCGCCGGCTCGGGGCCCGGTGAGCGGCTACGACGAGTTCCCGGACGACGACGACCCGATCACCGTCTCCCCGGCCGTGGAGGAGTTCCTCGGCGACCCTGGCACGCCGGCCGACGTGTTCTCGGCGGTCGTGGCCTTCCTGGTCGACCTGCGGGAGGATCCGTTCCCCCGCCTGAGCATGCCGGTGCCCGGTCGGCCCGGGATGCACTCGGCCCCGCTGCGCCGGGACCTCGGGCTGGTGGAGTACGCGGTGAACGAGGACGCGGACCCGCCCCGGGTCTACGTCTCCCGTGTCCTGCGAGCGGACTGACCGGCCCGCCGTCGGCGAGACCGAGGGCCGGCCGGTCGGGAACCGGCGGTCAGGGCCTGGCTGCGTAGTGCTGGTCGACCGGGCGCCGACGGGTGGCGACGGCGTCAGAAGGTGGCCGGCGGCTCCAGCCCCAGGGGCCGGGCGGCCCGGCCGCGGACGGCGAAGACGATCGCCGCGATCAGGCCGATGACGGCCAGCAGCAGCCCGAGCGCGGCCACGACGAGCGCGCCGGCGAGCTTGCCGGGCAGGGCCTCGGAGTCGGCGCCGCGGTGCCACACCACCCGCTCGCCGACCTTGGCGAGGTCGACGGTGCCCTGCTGGTCGGCCAGGTTGATCCGGGAGTCGAAGGCGTCGGCGCGGCGGTCCCCCATCAGGAAGGCCCGGCCCGGCGGGACGGTGACGTCGAAGTCGAGGTAGCAGGTGTGGACCTGCCGGGCCGGCGGCTCGTCGACCGGCTTCCCGTTGAGGCTGAACTGCCCGTTCGCGCAGGCGATGCGGTCGCCGCCCAGGGCCATGACCCGCTGGATGACCGTACCCTGCAACGTCCAGGGGGAGTCGACGGCGTAGACCTCGCCGTGGCGCACGTCCGCGGGCTGGACCCGGTCGGTCCAGAGCCCGGTGCCCGGCGCCAGCTCCGGCGACATCGTGTCGCCCGTCAGGCGGTGGTAGCCGTAGCCGGAGCCGATCACGGCGAACCCGAGCACGGCGCACAGGATCCCGACCACCCCCACGGCCACCGATATCCATGTACCGCGGCGGCCCCTTCGCTTCGGCATCAGGCCGTCCTCCCCTTGTTGTTCGTGAGTCGTGTGGTGGCCCGTGGGCCGTGCGCATCCTAAGGGTCTGGGATGCCCGCTGGCCTGCGGGTACAGTGCGGGGGCCGGTGCGGAGCGCGCCGCCGACCACGAGGGGGAGCAGAGCCGATGAGCCGCCGAGAGCGCGACGGTGCCCGGGACCGCAAGCGGGGCGCCGGTGCCCCCGTGACCGTGACGGTCTGCCGGGGCTGCTGCTGCGGCACCGAGGCCAAGCACCCCGGGGTGGACCACGCGGGCCAGTACGAGCGGCTGCGGACGGCGGTGGGCTCGGCGGGCCGGGTCCGGGCGGTCAAGTGCCTGGACGTGTGCACCCAGTCGAACGTGGTGGTGGTCGGCCCCTCGGCGGAGGGCCGGGCGGCGGGCGGGCGGCCGGTCTGGCTGGGCTTCGTGCTGATGGACGACATGATCGACGAGATCGGCGCCTGGGTGCGCGCGGGCGGCCCGGGCCTGGCCGATCCGCCGGGGCTGCTGGACCTCCAGCTGATCTCGGTGTCCCGGCGGGTCCGCGAGGGCCTGCCGGAGTGAGGGCGGGTCTGCCGGAGTGAGGTCGGGCCCCGGCCGAGGTCGGCCGTTGGTCCTACAGGATGATCGTCGGATCATGTCTACCCGGGCCGAACCCGGGTCGGCCCGGGTGCCTTCACCACTACCATGACCGGTGGTGTCGGGCCCTTCCGGACGGCGCCGAGCCGTTTCCGCGCGAGGGAGGAAGCCGATGACGACGGTCTGCCGCATCTGCGCGGGCACCGGCCGGACCGCCGGCCTCAGCTGCCGGACCTGCCAGGGCACCGGCACCACCGAGGTGGGCGGCGGGGGCGGCAACTGCTTCCTCTGCGACGGCACCGGGGTGTACGTGCGCTACCGGGTGGACGCGACCGGCGCCAAGCACGCCTACCGGGACGAGATCTGCCGCACCTGCGACGGCACCGGCAACCGGACCGCCACCCAGTGGGACGAGCGCTCCGGCTGACCAGGCCCGAACGCGGTCCGCGCTTCCGCCGACGCCCGCTCAGGCCACGGGGCGGATGGGGGCCATGATGCGGCGTCGGAACGGTGCGGACACGGCCTTTGCCAAACCATGGTCGAACATTGGCGTTCGAATGGGCGGTACGCTGCGACCCGTTCACCCGGCGTCCGTGCGCGATCAACGCGCCGCTGGAAGAGTCCCGCGCATGGATATCCCCAACATGGGCGTGCCGGCCAAGCTTGCCGACCGCATGAGCATGGCCGAGCAGCACGAGTACCTGCGGGCCCGCTTCTCCCGCCGCCGGATGCTGCGCGCCGGTGCCGTGACCGTGGGCGCCGTCGCCGTCGGTGGCGCGCTGGGCAGCGGCACGGCGTTCGCCGCCCCGGCCGGCCCGCAGCTGCTGACCGGTGGCACGACCAGTGGCATCGACGGCTCGCTGGTCGCGCCGATCGGCCGTCACCTCCAGTTCGGCCCGGAGCCGGACACCCAGTTCCGCATCTCCTGGCAGGTCCCGGCCCCGGTCAAGAAGCCGTTCCTGCGCTTCGGCAAGACCCCGTGGGAGCTGAGCCACAAGGTCCAGGCCGAGGTCCGCGCCCTGCACACCCCGGCGCTGACCCCGAACAGCCAGCCGGTGGACCAGTACTACCTGCACGTGGCGCTGGAGGACCTGCGCCCCGACACCACCTACTACTACGGTGTCGGCCACGAGGGCTTCGACCCGGCCGCGCAGCAGCAGATCTCCACCCTGCACACCTTCCGCACCGCGCCGTCCCGCGACCACCGCTGGGGCAAGGTGTACGAGCCGTTCACCTTCACCGCCTTCGGCGACCAGGGCGTCAGCGCGCACGCGGCCGGCAACGACCACATCATCAAGGCCCAGAACCCGGCCTTCCACCTGCACGCCGGCGACATCTGCTACGCCGACCCGGCCGGTTCCGGCACCGACCCGGACAAGTCCGTCTTCAACGCGAAGACCTGGGACGACTTCCTGGTGCAGACCGAGACGGTCGCCGCCGAGATCCCGTGGATGGTCGCGTACGGCAACCACGACATCGAGGCCTGGTACTCGCCGAACGGCTACGGCGGCGAGAACGCCCGCTTCTTCCTGCCGAACAACGGCCCGGACCCGCGCCAGGTCCCCGGCGTCTACACCTTCCGCTACAAGAACGTCGGCGTCATCTCGCTGGACGCCAACGACGTCTCCTACGAGATCCCGGCCAACCTGGGCATCTCGGCGAACAAGCAGACCAAGTGGCTGGAGCGCACCCTCAAGGACCTGCGCAACGACGAGACCATCGACTTCGTCGTGGTCTTCTTCCACCACTGCGCCTTCTCCACCACCGTCGCGCACGCCTCCGAGGGCGGTGTCCGCGAGGCCTGGGTGCCGCTGTTCGAGAAGTACCGGGTGGACCTGGTCATCAACGGCCACAACCACATCTACGAGCGCACCGACGCGATCCTCGGCAACAAGGTCTCGAAGCAGGTGCCGAGCGGCGCCACCATCGAGCCGGCCAAGGACGGCGTGGTCTACGTCACCGCGGGCGCGGCCGGCCGCAGCCTGTACAAGTTCGACGTGCCGGACACCTACGAGGGGCACGAGAACCACCAGGACGAGGTCAAGACCTACTACTGGAGCAAGGGCAAGGTGAAGACCCCCGAGACCATCCAGTGGTCGCGGGTGCGCTACACCGGCTACTCCTTCATCAAGGTCGACGTCACCCCGAAGCACCTGGGCCAGAAGTCGGTCATGAAGGTCACCGCGCTGGCCGAGGACGGCACGCAGATCGACAACTACACGATCCTGCGCACGGTCGGCGAGGGCTGGGACTCGGACCGGGACGACGACGGCCAGGGCGGCGGCTGGGGCTGGTAGTCCCCGCCGGTCGCGACGGTGCCCCGGCGAGGACGACGGGGCCCGGCGGTCGTGACGGTGCCCCGGTGTCGGAGATCGGTCCGACACCGGGGCACCGGTGCGTTCAGCGCCGGGGGCCGTACATGATGACGGCGACCCCGGCCAGGCAGATCAGCGCGCCCAGCACGTCGTAGCGGGTCGGCCGGAAGCCGTCCACGGCCATGCCCCACAGCAGCGAGCCGGCCACGAACACCCCGCCGTACGCGGCCAGCACCCGGCCGAAGTGGCTGTCCGGCTGCAGGGCCGCGACGAAGCCGTACGCGCCGAGCACCACCACGCCCACCCCGGCCAGCCACCACGGCCGTTGCTCGCGCACGCTCTGCCAGACCAGCCAGCAGCCGCCGATCTCGGCGAGGGCGGCGAGGACGAACAGGGCGATGGAGCGCAGGACGGTCACGACCCAGAGCCTAGGGCCTGTCTTCAAACTCCCGTCGTCCGCCCGCAGGGCGGGCGGGGCGGCGTTGGGGTGCGTGCATCGCAAGGCGGAGGAGGGAGCCACTGCGGAGCATTGGCG
>NZ_JBHUAL010000182.1:0-19385 GCF_042789775.1 Kitasatospora sp. NPDC056800
GCCGCACGGCTCCGGGCCTTCGCGGCTGTCCGGGCCCGGGCGCGTCAGCGTACGGGTGGTGGTTGTCCCTCGTCCGGGTGGCGGCGCGGCGGGAAGCGGTCGCACCGTGTAGCCGGTCACCTACGCTGTGCCGGTTGCCCGCTTCCGAGCCTCCTGGAGTCACGGTGCCGACCGAGCCGGACCGCACAGACCTGCCGACGCCCGCCCCGTTCCCGGCGGACCCCGCCGACCCGGCCGCCGACCGGGCGGGCCGCCGCCGCAGGGCCGCCGTGCTGGCGCTGCTCGCCGCCGTTCCCGTTCCGCTGGTCGCCCTCGGCACCGCGGCGCCGGCCGAGGCGCAGCGCCGGGTGGTCGGCGGCAGCGCGGTGAGCACCGCGGACCACCCGTGGATCGTGGCGCTGTCCAGCCGCCAGCAGTTCGGCAGCGGCCGTTCCGGCCAGTTCTGCGGGGGTGCGCTGGTCACCCCGACCAAGGTGGTGACGGCCGCGCACTGCTTCTACGACGAGGCCAGGGGCCGGGTGGACCGGCCGGGCCTGAAGGTGATCGTCGGCCGGGACGACATGCGCGGCACGTCCGGCCGGGAGGTGGCGGTGCGGTCGGTCTGGATCCACCCCGACTACTCCTTCGCCGCCAACATGAACGATGTCGCGGTGCTCACCCTCGCCGAGTCGCAGGGCGCCCTGCCGGTGGTCGAGCTGGTCGGCCAGGGCGAGACCGAACCGTACGCGGCCGGGACCACGACCCAGGTGTACGGCTGGGGTGACACCACGGGGCGGGGCGACTACTCGCCCGTGCTGCGCGGGGTGTCCGTGCCGGTCGTGCCGGACCAGGTCTGTGCGCAGGCCTATCCGGGCGGGCAGGACGGGAGGTTCGACGCCCGGGGCATGGTCTGCGCGGGCGAGGAGAGGGGCGGCAAGGACGCCTGCCAGGGCGACAGCGGCGGCCCGATGATCGTCGACGGCCGGCTGGTGGGCCTGGTCTCCTGGGGGACGGGCTGTGCCGAGGCGGCCCACCCGGGCGTCTACACCAGGGTGTCCTCGGTCGCGGACGCGGTGCGCTCGGTGCTGTGACCACCCGCGACCACCCGCGACCACCCGCGACCATCGGTGAACGCCCGCGAACGCCGGTGGCAGCCGCGGACGAGGCGCCTCCGGTGCCGCGGACGTCGCGGCGGGTGAGCGGCCGGTCACGTGCCGGCACCGGGTTCTGACGCCGCGTCGGACGCTGTGGGGGCCACGGCCCGGGGCAACGGCGGGGGTCAGGAGGGCGGCCCGGGGTACAGCAGAGCCGGGCGACCGGCCCCCGAAGGGGTCCGTCGCCCGGCTCACCGGTCGCGCGTGGTGCGCGACCGGACACAGCTCGAGGCCGGCTGCTGTTGGTGGCGCCCTGTATCAGCGCTCGTCGTCGGTGGCCGTCACGGTGGTCGCGGTGGTGAGACGGCCGCTCTCGTCCTGTATCTCCACGGCGATCTTCTTGAGCTCGGGCTCGAACTTCCGGCCGTGGTGGGCGCAGAAGAGCAGCTCTCCGCCGCTGGCGAGTACGACGCGCAGGTAGGCCTGGGCGCCGCAGCGGTCGCAGCGGTCAGCCGCGGTGAGCGGGCTCGCAGGGGTCAGAACAGTAGTCACGTCGCCTCTTCTCTAGCTCGACGAGCTGTCGTACCAGGGTCAACATCCAACCAGGCCGAAAACGTTCCCGCTCGTGGCTTTTCTTCTCTGAGGATTCTGCTGTGTTGATGAGGACGTGCCCCGGGCGCCGGTGGTTCATGCGTGCCGGATTCCGGGATCCGCCCTTCGCTCGAACGCCCGATCGGGATCGGGTGCGAGGTCCGCGTAGCATAATCCTCTGCCGGGTTGGAGCATAAGCCCCGTCCCGGGCCCCGGTAGCCTGCATAACGGCAGTTCCGGAGCCTGCGCCGGGCCCCACGATCCGCCAGGACCGGTGGTACCGGGAGGAGATGGCGCCCCCGGGGCCCACACCCGGGTGCGGTGCTTGTTCGCGCAGCGCGTACAAGCTGCGCGGGGCCGGTCCGTCGTGCTGTGCACCCGGCGCACGGGTTCGGGCACGCAGGGCGACGGGTGTCGGTGCGGCGTGCTGCACTGGCGTTTGGTCCGGATGCGTCCGGATGTGACCGATGAGACAGATCTTCACCGAGGAGAGTGCCGCGTGAGTGCCGAAACGACCGTGCCGTCCGCGCTGCTGGCCGGCGACGACGGTTCCAACTACACCGCGCGGCACCTGCTCGTCCTGGAGGGCCTGGAGGCGGTCCGCAAGCGCCCCGGCATGTACATCGGCTCGACCGACAGCCGCGGTCTGATGCACTGCCTGTGGGAGATCATCGACAACTCCGTCGACGAGGCGCTCGGCGGCTACTGCGACCGCATCGACGTCGTGCTGCACCCCGACTCCTCGGTCGAGGTCCGGGACAACGGGCGCGGCATCCCGGTCGACGTCGAGCCCAAGACCGGGCTGTCCGGCGTCGAGGTCGTGATGACCAAGCTGCACGCCGGCGGCAAGTTCGGCGGCGGCTCCTACGCGGCCTCCGGCGGTCTGCACGGCGTCGGCGCCTCGGTCGTCAACGCGCTCTCCGCCCGCCTCGACGTCGAGGTCGACCGCAGCGGGCACACCCACGCGATCAGCTTCCGCCGCGGCACCCCCGGCATCTTCACCGAGACCAGCCCGGACGCGCCCTTCGAGGCCGGCAACGGCCTGACCAGGACCCGCAAGGTGCCGAAGACCCGCACCGGCACCCGGATCCGCTACTGGGCCGACCGGCAGATCTTCCTCAAGGACGCCAAGCTCTCCCTGGAGACGCTGCACAGCCGCGCCCGGCAGACCGCCTTCCTGGTCCCCGGCCTGACCATCGTGGTGCGTGACGAGCGGCTCACCGAGAGCGAGCAGATCGACGAGACGGTCTTCCGCTACGACGGCGGCATCGCCGAGTTCTGCGAGTTCCTGGCCCCCGACAAGCCGGTCTGCGACGTGCTGCGGCTGCGCGGCGAGGGCACCTTCAAGGAGACCGTGCCGGTCCTGGACGACCTCGGCCACATGACCCCCACCGAGGTCACCCGCCACCTCGGCGTGGACATCGCGCTGCGCTGGGGCGCCGGCTACGACACCACCCTGCGCTCCTTCGTCAACATCATCGCCACCCCCAAGGGCGGCACCCACATCACCGGCTTCGAGCGCTCGCTGGCCAAGACGGTCAACGAGGCGCTGCGCGCGAGCAAGCTGCTGCGCGTCGCCGAGGACGACATCACCAAGGACGACGCCACCGAGGGCCTCACCGCCGTCGTCACCGTCCGGCTCGCCGAGCCGCAGTTCGAGGGCCAGACCAAGGAGGTGCTCGGCACGTCGGCGGCCAACCGGATCGTCGCCGCCGTCGTCGCCAAGGAGCTCAAGGCCTTCCTCACCTCGGCCAAGAAGGACCAGAAGCTCCAGGCCCGGGCCGTGCTGGACAAGGTCGTCGCGGCCGCCCGCACCCGGGTCGCCGCCCGGCAGCACAAGGAGGCCCAGCGCCGCAAGACCGCGCTGGAGACCAGCTCGCTGCCCGCCAAGCTGGCCGACTGCCGCAGCGACGACGTCGACCGCAGCGAACTGTTCATCGTCGAGGGGGACTCCGCGCTCGGCACCGCCAAGCTCGCCCGCAACTCCGAGTTCCAGGCGCTGCTGCCGATCCGCGGCAAGATCCTCAACGTGCAGAAGGCGTCCGTGAGCGACATGCTCAAGAACGCCGAGTGCGCCGCGATCATCCAGGTGATAGGGGCCGGCTCCGGCCGCACCTTCGACATCGACCAGGCCCGCTACGGCCGGGTCATCTTCATGGCCGACGCCGACGTCGACGGCTCGCACATCCGCACCCTGCTGCTCACCCTCTTCCACCGCTACATGCGGCCGATGGTCGAGCAGGGCCGGGTCTTCGCCGCCGTGCCGCCGCTGCACCGGATCGAGCTCACCAGCCCCAAGCGCGGCCAGGAGAAGTACCACTACACCTACTCCGACGCCGAACTGCGCTCCACGCTGCTGGAGTTCCAGCGCAAGAACCAGCGCTGGAAGGAGCCGGTGCAGCGCTACAAGGGCCTCGGCGAGATGGACGCCGACCAGCTGGCCGAGACCACCATGGACCCGCGCCACCGCACGCTGCGCCGGATCAACCTGGGCGACCTGGAGCAGGCCGAGCGGATCTTCGACCTGCTGATGGGCAACGACGTCGCCCCGCGCAAGGAGTTCATCGTGGACTCGGCGGCCACCCTGGACCGCTCCCGCATCGACGCCTGATTCCCGGCCGTACGCGAGGGCCCTCCACCCACGGGTGGAGGGCCCTCGCGCCGCCGGTTCCACCCGTGCTCCACCCCGGCTCCGATCAGCGGGAAGCGCCGGATCCGTAGCGTCGGAGAGGTCAGCAAGAAGCCTCTCCTCGGGACGGAGAATCCGATGAGTTCCATCGCCAACATCCTCGTGGTCATCGCGGTGGTGGTCCTGGTGGTCCAGCGCCAGATGCGCGTCCAGCGGCTGGACACCGAGCGCCGGTTCTGGCTGCTGCCGCTGGTCCTGGGCGCGCTCGCGCTGCGCGACCCGCAGCTCGTCGACCACCAGCACACCGCGGTCTCCGCCACGCTGCTGGTCGCCGGCCTCGTCGCCGTGCTCGCGATGGGCACGGTCTGGGGCTGGACCGTACGGATCTGGCGGGCCCCCGACGGCGGCGTCCTGGTCAAGGGCACCAAGGCCACCGTGGCCGCCTGGTGCGGGATGATCGCCATCCGGATCGGCCTGTACGCGGTCGGCTCGGCCCTGCACGTCCACCAGGCGGGCAGCACGCTGCTGCTGGGCATGGCGGTCCTGCTGCTGGTCCGCTCCGTCGTGGTGAACTGGAGGGCCCGCACGCTGGAGCCCGCGCGGACCGCCGCCGGACTGCGCTGACCCGCCGCCGTGAGCATCGAGGAGGCCCCCGTGGCCGGGTGGTACTGGACCCGCTGGCCGTCCCGGGAAGGGATCGGCCGGGAGGACGAGAGCCGGCCGCGGCGGGTCCTCACCGTGTTCGGCCGGACCGTCCTGGTGGTCGTCGTCGGCTGGGGGACCTTCTCCGGGGGCCGGTACACCGGCTGGGCCGCGGCCGCCGCGGCGGCCGGGCTGGCCGCGGCCTTCGCCCTCAGCGCGGGGTACCTGCGGGTCACCCGGGAGCAGCGCCCGGCGGCCTCGTACCTGCTGGCCGCAGGCCTGGTCGGCGCGGGCTGGCTCGCCAACCAGGGGCTGGCCTACACGCTGGCCGACTTCCTCTGGATCGGGCTGGCCGTGACGGCCCTGATCCGGTTGCCGCCCGCGCCCGCGCTGTGCGCCGCGGCGGTCGCGCTGGGCTCGTACACGGCGGCCTCCCCGGCGAGCTGGCTCAGCATCGCCGCCACCATCGGAGGGTCCGTCCTGGTCGGCTTCCTGCTGCGGCTGGACATCGAGGCGCGCGGCACCGCCCGCCTGCTGCTCGCCCAGGAGCGGGCCGCCCGGGCCGCCGAGGCGGAGAGCGCGGCGCTTGCCGAACGGGCCAGGATCGCCCGGGAGATCCACGACGTGCTCGCCCACAGCCTCTCCGCGCAGCTCGTCCACCTGGAGGCGGCGCGGCTGATGCTGGACGCCGGGACGGACCGCGAGCAGGTCCGCGAACGGGTCGTCGCCGCCCGGCGGATGGCGCAGGACGGGCTGGCCGAGACCCGGCAGGCACTGTCCGCGCTGCGCGGGGAGTTCACCCCGGTCGGGGAGTTCCTGGTGGAGCTGACCGGGCGGGAGCGGGCCGCCCTCACCGTCACCGGCACGCCCCGGCCGCTCGCCGCCGAGGCCGCCCTCGCGGTGCGGCGCACCGCGCAGGAGGCGGTGACCAACGTCCGCAAGCACGCGTCCGGCGCCCGCTGCGCCGTCGAACTGCGCTACCTGGACGGCGTGGTGGAGCTGGAGGTGCGCAACACCCGGCCGCCGCGCGGCCCGTCCGCGGCCGAGTCGGCGTCGGGGGAGCTGGCGGCCAGCGGCAGCGGGTACGGTCTGCTGGGGATGCGCGAACGCGCGGAACTGCTCGGCGGCACGCTGCTGGCGGGCCCGGAGGACGGAGGGTGGCGCGTGCTGCTGCGGGTGCCGGCATGACGGAACCGGCGATCAGGGTGCTGGTCGCGGACGACCAGACGGTGGTGCGCGAGGGCATCGTGATGCTGCTGGGGCTGCTGCCCGGTATCGAGGTGGTCGGTGCGGCGGGTGACGGGGAGGAGGCCGTCGCCCTGGTGGAGCGTCATCACCCGGACGTGGTGCTGATGGATCTGCGGATGCCGCGCTGCGACGGCGTCGAGGCGACGAGGCGGATCCGCACGGCGCACCCGGAGACCGAGGTGGTGGTGCTCACCACCTACGCCGACGACGAATCGCTGTTCCCGGCGCTCCAGGCCGGGGCGCGCGGCTACCTCACCAAGGACGCCGGCGGCGAGGAGATCGCCCGGGCCATCGCGGACGTCCGCTCGGGCGCCGCCGGACTCTCCCCGCAGATCCAACTCCGGTTGCTGGAAAGGCTTTCGGAGCAGCCCGGCGGCTCCGGGCCGGCCGCCGGGCCGCCGGTCGGCCGCCCGGGGGAGCTGCCCGACGGGCTGACCGTCCGGGAGGCCGAGGTGCTGGCGCTGATCGCCCAGGGGCTGTCCAACGCGGAGATCGCCCAACGGCTGTTCGTCAGCCAGGCCACCGTGAAGACCCACATCAACAATCTGTTCGCCAAGACCGCGGTACGGGACCGGGCTCAGGCGGTCGCCTACGCCTTCCGACACGGAATCACCGGGACGCAGCAGTAGTCCGATGAGTGTCTGTCGGATGATCGATCACCTCATCGAGTGAACGTATCTGCGATGGTCAGAGGCGTTGTCCTAGGGCCGCCATCATGGTTCGGGTCAGAACATCCGGCCGTCCAGGAGCATCAGTGCCACAGCAGCAGACGAGCAGCCCCGGCCAGGGGCAGCGATTCGACTGGTGGGCCGCTCCGGCCGCCGGCACCCCCGTTGAGCCCGCCGAGCCATCGGCTGCGCACCGCCGGTCGGCGGTACCGGCGCAGTCGGGCCCCATCCGTACGGAGCACACCCGTCCGGACCGGTCGGCAGAGGCAGTCGGCGAGCCTGTGGCCGTCGGCGCACCGATCCACGGGCCCGCCGTCGAGCCGTTCGCCCAGAGCACCCCCGTCGACCAAGCGGCCCCGGCCGCACCGCACGCACCCCTCGGGTCCCTCGCGCCACGGGACGAGGAACCGGTCGCCGACCGGACCGAGGTCTACCGGGAGGTCCAGGCCAGCGCGGCCTTCCGGCAGATCCGCCGCAGCTACCGGACCTTCGTCTTCCCCATCACCGGCGGCTTCCTCGCCTGGTACCTGCTGTACGTCGCCGCCCAGGCCGGTGCCCCCGACCTGATGCGCCGCGCGGTGGCCGGCCCGCTCAACGTGGCCTGGCTGCTGGGACTTCTGCAGTTCGCCTCGACCTTCCTGCTCGCCTGGCTCTACGCCCGCAACGCCCGGACCAAGCGCGACCGCGCCGCCCTGGGCCTGCGCTGGGACACCCAGGACCAGCTGCGATGACGACCCTGATGGCCACCGTGCCCACCGACGCGGCCGTGGCCGCCGTGAGGACCGCCGCGCGGACCGTGGTGTCGACCGCCACCCCGCCCCCGGTCGCCCCCACCGGCGACCACCACTCGCTCGCCATCGCGCTGTTCGCCGTCGTCGTCCTGGTCACCCTGGGGGTCACCCTCTGGGTCGGCCGCCAGGGCAACGCCGCCGAGGACTTCTTCGCCGGCGGCCGCGACTTCACCCCGCTGCAGAACGGCTTCGCGCTCTCCGGCGACTACCTGTCCGCGGCCTCCTTCCTGGGCGTCGCCGGGCTGATCGCGCTCTACGGCTACGACGGCGTGCTCTACAGCATCGGCTTCCTGGTCGCCTGGCTGGTCGTGCTGATGCTGGTCGCCGAGCTCGTCCGCAACGCCGGCCGGTACACCCTCGCCGACGTGCTCGCGCTGCGGCTGCGCCGCCGCAAGGTGCGCGCCGCGGCCGGCGGCGCCAGCGTCGTGGTCACCCTGCTCTACCTGGTGGCCCAGATGGTCGGCGCCGGTTCGCTGGTCGCCCTGCTGCTCGGCACCGGCAGCCCGCACGCCCGCACCTGGACCATCATCGCGGTCGGCGCCCTGATGATCGTCTACGTCACCATCGGCGGGATGCGGGCCACCACCTGGATCCAGATCATCAAGGCCTTCCTGCTGACCGGCGGTTCGGTGCTGCTGACGGTGCTGCTGGTGGTCCGCTTCCACGGGGACCTCGGCGAGCTGATGCGCCAGGCCGCCGACCACAGCGGTGCCGGGCACCGCTACCTGGAGCCCGGGCTCAAGTACGGCGGCAGCCTCACCAGTCGGCTGGACTTCGTCAGCCTCGGCCTCGCCCTGGTGCTCGGCACCGCGGGCCTGCCGCACATCCTGTCCCGCTTCTACACCGTGCCCACCGCGCGGGCCGCCCGCCGCTCCACGATGTGGGCGATCGGCCTGGTCGGCAGCTTCTACCTGATGGCCATCGTGCTCGGCCTCGGCGCCACCGCGCTGATCGGCTCGGCCGAGGTGCGGCACGCCAACTCGGCCGGGAACACCGCCGTTCCGCTGCTCGCCCTGGTGCTCGGCGGCGGCAACGGCAGCACCGGCGGGGTGGTGCTGTTCGCCCTGATCTCGGCGATCGCCTTCGCCACCATCCTCGCCGTGGTCGCCGGGCTCACCCTGGCCTCCTCGGCGGCCTTCGCCCACGACGTCTGGGCCGGCGCCTGGCGCGCCCGGCCCGCCCGCGAGCAGGCGAAGAACGGTCGCGGGCGCCGTCGTCGGGGCGAGACCGTCCCGGCCTCCCGGTCGGAGGAGTCGGTGTCCGGGATCAGCGAGCAGCAGGAGGTGGTGGTCGCCCGGTTCGCCGCCGCCGGGATCGGTGCGACGGCGATCGTGATCAGCCTCTTCGCCCAGCAGCTGAACGTCGCCTTCCTGGTCGGCCTGGCCTTCGCCGTCGCGGCCTCGTCGAACCTGCCGGTGCTGCTGTACAGCCTGTTCTGGTCGCGGTTCACCGCCCGCGGCGCGGTCTGGGCGGTGTACGGCGGGCTGGTCCCGGCGATCGTGCTGGTGTTCTTCTCGCCGGTGGTGTCCGGCTCCCACGAGGCGCTCTTCCCCGGCCTCGACTTCCACTGGTTCCCGCTGGAGAACCCGGGCCTCGTCTCCATCCCGCTCGGCTTCCTCGCCGGGTGGCTCGGGACGGTCACCTCGTCCGAGCCCGCCGACCCGGACCGGTTCGCCGAGCTGGAGGTACGTGCTCTCACCGGTGCGGGCGCGGCCTGAGCCGTCGCGCCCGGGGAACCCCGGCGGGCCTGGGGCCGCCGGGGTTCCCCCCTGTCCGGGCCCGGTCCGGCGGTCATCGGCCCCGACCGGAACGGCTACGCCCGGGCCGCCAGGCCGTAACGGTGCTCCGGGCGGCCGGTGTCGCCGTACCGCAGGGTCAGCCGCAGCCGGCTGTCCCGCTCCAGCTGCTTGAGGTAGCGCTGCGCGGTGGAGCGGCTCAGCCCGGTGGCGTCGGCGACCTCCTGGGCGGAGAGCGGCCGGCCGGCCCGGCGCAGGACGCCCATCACCAGGTCGGTGGTGGGCGCCGAGTGGCCCTTGGGGAGCGGCCCGGCCGGGGCGGCGGCGCTGCGCAGGGTCGCGAACAGCCGGTCCACCTCGTCCTGGCCGGCCTCCCGGGCCGGGGCGGCGAGCGCGTGCCGCAGCTGCGCGTACGCCACCAGCTTCTCCCGCAGCCCGGCGAAGGTGAACGGTTTGACCAGGTACTGGAGCGCGCCGTGCTGCATCGCGGAGTGCACCGTCGACACGTCCCGGGCGGCCGTCACCATCATCACGTCGCAGGCCACCTGGCGTTCCCGCAGCCGGCGCACCAGGGCCAGGCCGGTCTCGTCCGGCAGGTGGTGGTCGAGCAGCAGCAGGTCCACCGGTCGGCGCTCCAGGGCGGCCAGTGCCTCCCCGGCCGAGTGCGCGGTGCCGGTCACCCGGAAGCCGGGGACCTTGGCCACGTAGGCGGCGTGCACGTCCGCGACCCGGAAGTCGTCGTCCACCACGAGTACGTCGATCATCACGCCTCCACGAGCTGGGTGGTGAGCAGGGCCTCGGGCAGCTCGACGGTGAACCGGGCGCCGCCGAGCGGCCCGGTGTCGAGCACGATCCGGCCACCGGTCCGTTCGACCAGCCGCCGCACCATCGCCAGCCCCAGCCCGCGCGGACGGTGCGCGGGCGCGTCCTTGCTGGTCCACCCCTCTTCGAAGACCTGCTCGCGCAGCTCCTCCGGCACGCCCGGGCCGCTGTCCGCGACCTGCAGCAGCAGCGTCGGGCCGGCCGCCGCCAGGCTCACCTCCACCCGGCCCCCGCCGCCCGCGGCCAGCGCGTCCACCGCGTTGTCGATCAGGTTGCCGAGCACCGTCACCAGCGCCCGGGTGTCCACCACCGCGTCCGGCAGGTGCGCCGCCGGGGCCAGCGCCAGCCGCACCCCGCGCTCGCCCGCCACCGCGCTCTTGCCCGCCAGCAGCGCCGCCACGTGCGGGTCCTGCACCTGCTCGGCGATCCGCGCCGCGACCACCGCGTGCGAGCCGGACTGCTCCGAGATGAACGCCACCGCCTGCTCGTGACGGCCCAGTTCCAGCAGGCCCAGCAGGGTGTGCATCCGGTTGGCGTGCTCGTGGTCCTGGGCCCGCAGCGCCTCGGTCAGGCTGCGGGTGGTGTCCAGCTCGCGGACCAGCGACTCCAGCTCGGTGCGGTCCCGCAGGGTCACCACGGCGCCGCCCTCGGGCGTGGCCGTCCGGTTGACCACCAGTACCCGGTCGTCCCGGACGGCCGGCAGGTCGGCGCCGGCGATCCGCCCGGCGAGCACGTCCGCCAGCCGGCCCGGCGGCAGCACCGCGCCGATCGGGCGGCCGGCGCAGTCCTCGGGCAGGCCGAGCAGCCGGAACGCCTCGTCGTTGGCCAGCCGGATCCGGCCGTGCTCGTCCAGCGCCACCATGCCCTCGCGGATGCCGTGCAGCATCGCCTCCCGCTCCACCAGCAGCGCGGAGATGTCGGCCAGCGCGATGTTGTGGGTGCGGCGCTTGAGGCGACGGGCCAGGACGAGGGTGGCGAGCGTCCCGGCGGCGAGGCCGGCGGCCGCGCACAGCAGGATCCCGGTGAGCATCTTCAGCAGCCGGCGGCGGATCGAGTCGTCGCTGATGCCGACCGAGACCTCGCCGACGATCCGGCCGTCCGCCATCCGCAGCGGCACCTTGCCCCGGGCCGTGCGGCCCAGGGTGCCCTGCTGGATGGCGGTGACGCTGCGGCCGCTGAGGGCGGGCTCCGGGTCGGTGCTGACCCGCTGGCCGATCCGGCCCGGGTCGGTGTGCGAGAGCCGGATGCCGTCCAGGTCGGTGACCACCACGAAGCTGGCGCCGGTGGCCAGCCGGATCTGCTCGGCGTTGCGCTGCGCGGCCACCACGTCGCGGCCGGCGGCGGCCCGGGCGATGTTCTCGTCGGTGGCGGTGGCCTGGGCGATCGACAGCGCCCGCTGCATCGCGTCGTGGTCCAGCTCGCTGCTGACCGGTGCCAGGAACAGCCCGGCGGTCACGGCGGTGACACCGACGGTGACGACGGTCTGGCTCAGCAGCAGCTGGGCGAAGACCCGGCGGGGCCGGCGGGCGAGCTTCATCCGGGCCTCCTCTCGGCGGCTGCGGGGGAATCGGATGTCCGGGAGCGGGGGTGGGAGCGGGAGGCGGGGTGGGGGCGCCTCCGGTGGGGTGGGTCGGGACACCCTATGTTTCCGCGCTGTTTCTGTCAGCCGCGTCCCCGCAGTTGTAGCGCAAGCAAAACGAGCAGAACACCCCTCTATGCGGAGAAGTCGCACTACGCGAAGAAGGCTCCCGCCGGGGCCGGGCCCGCTCCTACCTTTCCGGGGCAAGCACAGAACCGGGAGGAATGCATGACCGAGACCCCGGCGATCGAGCTGACCGGCGCGACCAAACGCTTCCGCACCCCCTCGGGGGCGTTGCACACCGCCGTCCGCGATCTCGATCTGACCGTCGCCCAGGGCGAGTTCGTCGCCGTCGTCGGCCCCACCGGCTGCGGCAAGTCCACCACGCTGACCCTGGTCAGCGGCCTGGAGGAGCCCACCGAGGGCGAGGTCCGGGTGTACGGCGAGCCCGTGCGCGGGATCGACCCCAAGGTCGGGTTCGTCTTCCAGCAGGACGCCGTCTTCCCCTGGCGCACCGTCCTGTCCAACGTGATGGCCGGCCCGCGCTTCCGCGGCGTGCCCGCCGCCGAGGCCAGGGAACGGGCCCGGGACTGGCTCGGCCGGGTCGGCCTGGCCGCCTTCGAGGACCGCTACCCGCACCAGCTGTCCGGCGGCATGCGCAAGCGCGTCGCGCTCGCCCAGACCTTCGTCAACGACCCGGCGATCCTGCTGATGGACGAGCCGTTCTCGGCCCTGGACGTGCAGACCCGGGCCCTGATGTCGGACCAGCTGCTGGAGCTGTGGGCCGGTACCGGCTCGTCGGTCGTCTTCGTCACCCACGACCTGGACGAGGCCATCGCGCTCGCCGACCGGGTCGTCGTCATGACGGCCGGACCGGCCACCGTCAAGGAGGTCTTCACCGTCGACCTGCCGCGCCCGCGCACCGTGGAGGCCGTCCGGCTGGAGCCGAGGTTCGTCGAGCTGTACCGCGAGATCTGGGCCTCGCTCGGCGAAGAGGTGCGCATCACCCGGGAGAGAGGAGCGGGTCGTGCCGCTTGAGACCGCGTCCGATTCCGTGCCCGAGTCCGTGTCGGGAGCCGTGTCGGGAGCCGCGCCGGGAGCCGCGCCGGCCGGCGCCGGGAAGCCCCCGGCCGTCACGACGAGGACCGAGGCCCGCGAACGGGCCGCCCGCAACCGCCGGTTGGTCGTCTACGGCGCCCGGGTCGCGGTGCTGCTCGCCTTCCTCGGGCTCTGGGAGGTCTGCGCCCGCACCGACGTCATCGACCCGTTCAACTTCTCCCAGCCGTCGAGGATCTGGGACCAGATCTGGCAGTGGGTCACCCACGGCACCGCGCAGGGCTCGCTCGGCGAGCAGATCGGCTACACCCTGTACGAGGCCCTCGCCGGCTGGGTGATCGGCGTCATCGGGGGCGTGCTGCTGGGCATCGCGCTCGGCCGGATCCGCTTCCTGGCCGACGTGTTCGGGCCGTACATCAAGGTGCTCAACGCGATCCCGCGGATCGTGCTCGCGCCGATCTTCCTGATCTGGTTCGGCCTCGGCCCGGCCTCCAAGGTCGCCTCCGCGGTGGTGCTGGTGTTCTTCCCGGTGTTCTTCAACGCCTTCCAGGGCGCCCGCGAGGTGGATCGCAACCTCGTCGCCAACGCCCGCATCCTGGGCGCCGACAACCGCAGGGTCACCCTCCAGGTGGTCATCCCCGCCGCCACCACCTGGATCTTCACCAGCCTGCACGTCAGCTTCGGCTTCGCGCTGATCGGCGCCATCGTCGGCGAGTACATCGGCGCCACCAAGGGCCTCGGCCTGCTCGTCGCGGCCGCCCAGGGCACCTTCAACGCGGCCGGCGTGTACGCGGCCATGACCATCCTCGCCGTCGTCGCCCTGCTCACCGAGGGGCTGCTGACCTTCGCCGAGAAGAAGCTGTTCCGCTGGAAGCCCGCCGACGCGGGCGACGGCCGCTGAACCTCCCCCGCCCGTACGAAGAGAGGCCCCCACCCATGCGCAGAACGGCTGCCGCCGCCCTCGCCGCCCTCCTGCTCCTCCCGCTCTCCGCCTGCGCCAACGACGCCGCCACCGCCGGACACGGCGCGGTCGCCGCCCCCGCCGGGCAGCAGGTCGACGGACCCAAGGTCAAGATCATGGTCGGTGGCCTGGACAAGGTCATCTACCTGCCCGCGATGCTCACCCAGCGGCTCGGCTACTTCGCCGAGGCCGGCGTCAACGTCGAGCTGATGACCGAACCGGCCGGCGTCAACGCCACCACCGCGCTGCTCGCCGGGGACGTCCAGGGCGCCGTCGGCTTCTACGACCACACCATCGACCTCCAGGCCAAGGGCAAGAAGGTCGAGTCCGTGGTGCAGTTCGCCCAGGCGCCCGGCGAGGTCGAGGTGGTCTCCAGCAAGCAGGCCGACGCGATCAGGTCCGGCGCCGACTTCAAGGGGAAGAAGCTCGGCGTCACCAGCCTCGGCTCCTCGACCGACTTCCTCACCAAGTACCTCGCGGTCAAGAACGGCACCGCCGTCAGCGAGTTCAGCCCGATCGCGGTCGGCGCCGGCCAGACCTTCATCGCCGCGCTCCAGCAGGGCAGCATCGACGCCGGGATGACCACCGACCCGACCGTCGCCGCCGTCCTGGACAAGGGCCTCGGCAAGGTCCTCTACGACATGCGCACCCCCGAGGGCTCGCGCGAGGCGCTCGGCGGGCTCTACCCGTCCTCGTCGCTGTACATGAACACCGACTGGGTGGAGAAGAACAAGGACACCACCCAGAAGCTCGCCAACGCCTTCGTGAAGACCCTCACGTGGATGTCCACCCACAGCCCCGAGGAGATCGCCGCGAAGATGCCCGCCGACTACGCCCAGGGCGGTGCCGAGCAGTACGCGGCGGCGATCAAGGCGACGCTGCCGATGTTCACCACGGACGGCGTGATGCCGGCCGACGGGCCGAAGACGGTGCTCTCGGTGCTCGCCGCGTTCCACCCGGACGTGAAGGGCAAGGAGGGGTCGATCGACCTGGCGAAGACCTACACCACGGAGTTCGTCGCCAAGGCCGCCGGCTGAGCCCCGCCGCCGACAGCGGTCCCGCGCCCACCCCCACGGGCGCGGGGCCGCTGTGCGTCAGAGTCCTCGTACGGACAGCACGTCCATCCGCGACGGCGTCCCCGCCGCCTTGCCGCAGCTCTCCGGACGCGCCGGCTCGCTCACCGTCTCGATCACGTCCACCTCCCAGGACCGGCCGTCCCGGTGCAGCACCGTCACCAGCCAGCGGCGCTCACCGTCCGGCCGCTGGACGAGCGTCAACGCGTCCACCCCGGTCTCGCCGGTCGCCAGCCGCACCGCGTGCTCGGCCGCCTGGCCCGGACGCTCCCAGCCCGAACAGCCGCGCGACCACTCCGGCACCGTGTGCCCGGCCGCCGTCGCCGCCAGCACCTCCTTGGCGGTCTCCGGCGTCAGCCGCCCGTACGCGTAGCCGTACGGCAGCACCAGCATCGTGGGGGAGAAGCGGTGCCCGCCCAGGTGGGTGACCTCCCACACCTCGCTGTGCCCGGCCGCCGCCAGCTCCGCCGCGAGCGGACGGCCCAGCAGCGCGCAGCAGCGGTCCCGCCGCCCGTTGGTGCACACCAGGGCCACCGGGCCGCCGACGTGCTCCGCACCGAAGCCGGTGTGGTCCCCGGCGCCCAGCGCCGCGAAGTCCAAGCCCAGCAGCTCCGCCGGATCCGCCACCGCCGCCCGGCGCACCCAGTCGCGGCCCGGCACCGTGTGCGCCACGAGCACCTCGTGGCGCGGGGTCGGCAGGCAGTCGGCGTGCCGCCCGGGCCGGCGGATCAGCGCCACCCGCACACCCGTCCCGGCCGCGGCCGCCTCCAGCGCCCGCCCGACCGCCGCGTCCAGATGGCTCTCGCCCAGCGCCTTCGCGCCCCACGGCCCGTTCTGCTCCACCAGCAGCCAGGTGCTCGCCACCGCCGCCGTCGCGGCCAGCGGCTCCGAAAGTTCACGCGACACGGTCGCACAAGTGCTCACGCCGGCAAGGCTACCCTCAGCCGATCACCCTCACTCGATCACCCGAAGGCGGCCTTCACCCGCTGCGCGACCTCCTCGTCCACCGTGTCGTACATCGGCTCGGAGACGGTCGGGAGGTCGGCGAACTCCAGGTGGATGCTGCGGACGACGTCCGCGAACAGCTCCGAGTACAGCACCCAGTCCTCCGGGCACGGGGTGCTCAGCTCCAGCGAGAGCAGCTGCGACTCGTTCGGCAGCGGCAGGTGCACCTGGATCACCGAGGTGGTCAGCACCCCGTCGACGAGCGGGACCGCCAGGCCGTCGAGCGGGGTCGACCCGTCGTCCACCGCGGTCGCCACCGCGTCGATCACCGCGACGGCCCGCCCGGCCGGCAGCTCGACCGCCGTCACCTCCGCCTCCGGACGGGACAGGGCCAGCCGGGTGAGCAGGAAGTCCACCGCGCCCGGGTAGTCGGTGCCCTCCAAGGGGCACAGCGAGGCGGTGATCGTGGCCATGCTCGGACGGCCGTCCACGTCCACCAGGCACATCCCGGCGTGGATCACCCCGGCCTCGGCCATCGACGGGATCAGCCCGGCCAGCATCATGGCCCAGGCGGCCCGGTCCTCCTCGGACCGGGCGGCCAGGACCTCGCAGACCATTTCCCAGAGCTCCTCCGCCACCTGTTGCTCGGTGCCGAACACGGGTACCTGGTGGAAGGCGGGCGGGACGATGAAGCGGATCTGGAGTGGTGCGTCCTCAGCGGGATCGGGGCGGTCGGCTGTCGGAGTGCCGGACATCGGGAGCCTTCCACTGAGGTCATGCGGGTTTGCGGATGCGGTTGCGGATGTCCAGCCAGGACGGCGGGACGGGGACCGGGACGCCGTACGTACGGGCCTCGATCAGCAGGTCGAGGTAGGCGTCGGCACGCTCGCGCAGGCCGGAGCGGCGCCAGGTCCAGAGCTCCTTCAGCGCGGGGACTGCAGCGAGCAAGCCGATGGCGATCAGGCCCGTCCCCAGGGAGACGAGCTGTCGGCGGTACTCGGCACCGGCGGGGTCCATGCCCATGGGAGCGACGACCATGCCGGCGACCACGGCGAGGAGGAACGTCCTGCCCCAGAGGCTGATCCACCGGCGGGACCGCTGCACGGCGGTGAGCAGGCCCCGGACCGCCTGTTCGTCCAGGAAGTCGAGGCCGTGCGGGGCACCGAGTTCACGGGCCCGGCCGGCCAGGGCCCAGTGGCGCGCGAGTGCTGCGGTCGGCAGTACCGGGAACTTCGGGTCGATCACGGCGTCGGCCGGCCACCACGAGGTCGGCTGTGTCGCGGACGGCTGCGGGGGAGCCGGACTGGTGGAGGACGTGCCCCGGGCGGCCGGCGGCTGTGGTGGAGCGGTCGCGCCTTCCTCCCACGAGGCCCGCTCGGCGGCGACTCCCCACTCGGGGGGGATCGTGACCGTCAGACCGGCTCCCCGTGCCCGGTTCAACAGGCCCACGTACGTGGTGAAGTGCACGGAGGCGGTCTTCTTCTCCGCCTCCCAGGACATGCCGCGGATCCCGATCCAGATGCCGACGGGGATCGCAAGGACGGCCGCCACCAGGCCGGCCACCTGTCGTCCCTCGGCCGGCGAACTCATCGACGCGCCGAAGAACACGGCACCCGCGATTCCCCCGATGATGAACAGGCCGGCCAGTTCGGAGTACCAGTCCTGCTGGTTCCGCATCCGCAGGTGCTTGGTCACCACATCGCGGGCCACGTAGTCGTGCAGCAGGTTGATTCCGTAGAGCGTTTCGGCCCGTCGCGCGGCCTCGGCCACCTCGGGCACCGAGGCGATCCGTCCGCCCTCGACGGGGAGCGTGGCATGGAGGTCCTTGGCCATGGGTCTCTCCTCTCAGCCGACGGCGTTCAGGAACGGGGCGGACGCCGGCCGGACCGCGGGCCTCGCGAGCGGCCCGGGAAGCACGACGGGCTGCGCCGCCGCCCTTCTCTCGATCGCTTTGTCCACTTGCTTGTACGCGCCGTAGACGATCGAGGCCGCCTTCGCACTGGCCGTGACCTTCGCGGGATCGAGCGCCGACAAGCGGGACGCGACCTTGTCCGAGAAGACGCGGGCGACATTGGGCGCCCTTTCCGACTGGCTGAGCCAGCTCGCGCCTTTGGGTATCCACGTGGTGACGGCCTTGGTCGACATCGGAAGCCTGGCCATGGCGAGCGCGCTGCCGCCGGCGTTCGCGGCTCGGGTTCCCTTGGCGGCGGTGGCGAAGCCCTTGACCAGCCCGTAGCCGGGGATCAAGCCCAACGAGTCCAGCCCGAGGGTCATCCACGACACGTCCTTGCCACGGAGCTTGGCGATGCCGTGCCCGCTCAGCGCGCCCGCGCTCGTCAGCACGGCCCCGGCGACCAGCACCGGACCGAACGGGGTGAACAGCGCGGCGATCGTCAGTCCGGCCGAGATCATGGACAGGATGTCGGCATGGTCGGACAGGAAGTCCAACGACTTGTTCCAGGCCTTTTTCACGTTGTCCAGCATCCGCTTGAACAGGCCCGGGTCCGGCGGGTGGTGACGGGACGCCTCCACGATCGCCTTGGCGGCGGCCTCGGCCTTGTGCCGGTGGTCCTCCAGCTGCTTGTGGGCACGCTTGATGACCTCGTCGAGCTGGTGGTGGCAGCGGGTGCTGGCCTCCCGGGCCGCGTCGAACTGCGCCTGGGCGCGGTTGATCACGTTGTCGGCGGTCTGCCCGCCGTTCTGCGCGTAGCCCTTCAGGGTGTTGCCGAGGGAGGTGACCTGGCCGTCCGTGTCGGCCAGCCGCGTGCGCAGCTCGACGGCTTCGGCCTCCATCGTGCGGCCGGTGGTGATCATGCCGGAGAGCTGGGTGTGCCAGGCCTTGAGGGCCCGCGAGCAGGCGGCCATCGACTCGTGGCCCTGGGTGAGGTACTTGGGCAGTTGGCCCAGCTTGTCGGCGAACTTGCGGGCCGCCTCGCCCTCCCAGGCGCCGCCGTCGGAGCCGATGCCGGCGAGTGCGCTCCGCAGTTCTTCCAGTTCCCGGGCTACGGCGTCGACGTCCGCGTACATCTTGGCGATGCCCGCCAGGTCCCCCGGGGCCGGGCAGAAGCCGAGGCCCGGCCAGTTCTTGTCACCCATGGTGGAGTCAGTCCCTGCTGCCGGCTGCGCTGTAGGCCTTCGCGACGCCCTGTTCGTTGTCCGTGTAGGCCTTGAGTGATTCGTCCAGGCCCTCGTGGAGGTTGTGGGCCAGCTTGCCCATCCGACCCATCGCTCCGTGCCAGTGGCGTTCGAAGCCCAGGCATGCCGAGTCGAGCCACGCGTTGCCGGTCTGGCGGGCGATCCCGGCGTTCTCCAGGCTCTTGGCGACCGTCTTCATGCGCTTGGCGCATTCGTCGAGTTGCTTGGACACCGTTCTCATCCGGTCCATGTCGATCTTGAATTGATCGGTCAACTCCCCATCCCCCCAAGGATTGTGACGCGGTGTGGAGCACCTGTTCGGTGAACCTAACCCATGGGAGGGCAAAGTTCAGGCCATGACCGGGAATTGGAGATCGCCGTTCCGCAATCCCGGCCGGGCGGGTACGAAAAAGCGGAGGGGCACCGGACGATGTCC
>NZ_JBHUAL010000183.1:0-19203 GCF_042789775.1 Kitasatospora sp. NPDC056800
GCCTCACCTGTCGTGCATCCTGCCTTGCGTCAGTGGAACGTCAGCGTGGTGCCGTCCCCCCTCTCGGGTGCCGTCCCCCCTCTCAGTAGCGCGGGTCCACCCGGTAGGTCGGGTAGTCCGGCACGTACCAGTGGCTGGAGTGCCAGATGCCGAAGGTGAACCGGACCCCGTGGCTGCCCCGCTTGTTGGCGGCCTTGAGGAACTTCTTGCCGATGCTCTTCATCAGGTAGGACAGCGCCCACAGGACCCAGCCGGCGGCCCGGGCGGCGATGTGCGGGAGCTTCTTCAGGATCCCGGAGATGCCCTTGGAGATCTTGCTGGAGACGACCAGCAGACCGCCGATGGTGTTGCCCTCGGCCCGGCTGAAGTTGGCGACCCACTTCTTCTTCCAGGACATGCCCGTCAGGTCGTCCATGGTGATCGGGTCGACCGGGTAGCCGTAGGCGTTCGGCGAGCCCTCCAGGACCGGGTCGGTCTGCAGGAAGCGGCCGGTGGTCGGGTCGTACAGGCGCACGCCCATCAGGGTGAGGCCGGAGACGCTGTCGGCCTCGCGCTGCGCCCCGCCGAGCCAGCCGTACGCGGCCGAGCCGGTGGCGTCGACGACGTTGCCGTACTCGTCGTAGTGGTAGACCGCGAGGTCCTCGGTGCCGTCGGGGGACATCTGGACGGACACGTCGCCGTGCAGGTTGGTCAGCAGCAGGACCGCGCCGCCGTCGGTGCCGGTGGCGGCCGTGAGCCGGCCGGTCAGGTCCAGGACGTTGCGGGTCAGCTTGCCGGCCGCGTCCTTGGACCAGGTCGGGCTGTCGGTGCCGCCGTCGAAGTGCCTGGTGTCCTGCGCGGTGACGGTCCAGGTGCCGTCGGTGCCCTTGGTCTCCGTGGTGGAGAGCGCCAGGCGGCCGGCGGCGTCCAGGTCCCAGGTCTTGCGGGTGTCGCCGAGGGTCTCGGTGCGGACCAGGTCGTTGGTGTGGTAGCCGACCTGGGTGCCCTTGGGCAGGGCGGTGGTGCGGCCGAAGGCGTCGTACACGTAGCCGGCGTCGGTGAGGCGGTCGGCGGTGTCGTAGCCGTGGGTCTCGGCCAGGGTGACGGTGTCCGCCGTGGCCGGGTCGCAGTCGTCGGTGACGCTGGTGCGGTTGGTCCGGTTGCTGCTCCTGTCGAACGCGTAGGTCCGGGTGGAGCAGGCCAGGCCGGTGCTGTCGGCGGCCTTGGTGAGGCGGCCGGTGGCGTCGTAGGTGTAGCCGCTGGTGGTGCTGTTGCCGTCGCTCTGGGTGCGGCCGGCCTGCTGTCCGTGGACGGTGAAGTCGGCGGTGTCGGCCAGCAGGACGGTGCCCGCCTGGTTGGTGTAGGTCTTGCCGGTCTGGACGCCCTGGCTGTCGTAGCTGCTGGTCAGGGTGTTGCCGCCGGGCATGGTCTGGGAGACCAGCCGGCCCTCGACGTCGTAGGAGGCGGTGAAGGTGCCGGCCACCGAGTCGGTCAGGGAGGTGGGCAGGCCGCGCGGGTCCTTGGCGGTGTCGTAGCCGTAGGTCACGGTGGACGGCACCGAGTCGGACTTCTTCACCGGGCGGTCGAGCTTGTCGTACTCGGTGGTGGTGACGTTGCCGGCGCCGTCGTCGTAGGAGACCTGGCGGCCGAGCCGGTCGTAGCCCTGGGTGACGGTGGCCTTGCCGTTGCTGGTGGTGGTCAGCTCGCCGTTGGCGGGGTCGTAGCCGAACACCGTGTCGGCGACCGCGGTGCCGGTGCCGCCGCTGATCGAGGTCTTCACCGCGCGCCCGGCCGCGTCGTAGCCGCGGGTGGTGGTGCGGGTGACGCCGTTGGCGGTCTCGGTCTGGACCGTGACGTTGCCCCAGCGGTCGTACTGGAAGGTCTTCGTCGGCAGCTGCAGCGGGTTGGCGCCGCCGCCGGCGATCTGCGCGGCCGGGGCGATCGAGCAGACCAGGTCGGCCCACTCGGGGTGGCCGGCGCAGGCGCCGGTCCCGGTGCCGGTGTAGTAGGTGGTGACGGTGGTGGCCGCGTCGGAGCCGGTGGAGTTCGGGCGGCTCTGCGAGGTCACCCGGCCGCTGGCGTCGTAGCCGGTGCTGGTGGTGATCTTCAGGCCGGCCGGGTCCTGGACGGCCGAGGTGGGCAGGCCCTGGGCCCAGTCGTAGCCGGTGGCGGTGGTCCGCGTGTCGGCGTCGGCGGCGTAGCCGTCGATCCGGGCGCCGACCGTCACCGAGGTGGTCATGTCGCTGACCGCGGCGTTCGCCGGGCGGCCCTCGTCGTAGCCGTTGACGGTGTGGGCGCGGGCCGGGACCTCGTCGCCGGCGGCGAGCGCCGGGGAGCTGCCGGAGGCGGCCACGCCGTGCTCCAGGGTGACCAGCTGCAGCGGGTCGTACTGCTCCAGCAGGCGCTTGCCGTCGGCCGAGTGGACCGAGGTCGAGGAGAGCACCTGGGCGCGGTCGGCCGTCGAGCGGCCGGCGATGCCGAGGGCGCGCAGCTTGTTCAGGTCGTTGCCGGTGGTGGCCAGGGCGAGGACGCGGTTCTCCGCGGAGAGGGTCCGCACCGGGCTGCCGTAGGCGTTGTACTCGGTGGTGGTGATGCCGCCGCCGGGGGTGGCGGTGTTGACCTCGCGGCCGGAGGCGTTGGTGTACGTCACCGAGGCGCGGTTGTAGCCGGCGGTGCCGAGCGCCTTGCCGTCGTGGGTGGCCGGGACGGCGTCGGGCGGCAGGACGGCGGTGGCGTCGGTCGGGGCGTCGCTCTGGCCCCAGGCCGCGACGTCGGACGGTGCCAGCGGGTACGGCGCGTTGGCGCCGCTCAGCGGGACGTCGTAGACGACCGAGGTGGTCGCGGTGCCGTCGGTGACGTCCTTGCTGCCCTGCTTGAGGGTGGGCCGGGAGGCGGCGAGCAGCATGCCGTCGCCGGCGGTGGCGGCATTGCCGGCCTTGCCGTACTCCAGGGTCCACGGCAGCTCGCCGGGCTCGGTCACGGTGGTGACCCGGCCGGCCGCGTCGTAGCCGTACGCGGTCTTCAGCGCGGGGCTGATCCGCGGGTCCCAGACCTCGCGCAGCCGGCCCTGGGCGTCGTACGCGTACTGCGAGACGGCGACGGGGGTGGCGGTGGCGGCGCCGGGGTCGGTGGACCACAGGCGGATCTGCTTCACCTGGCCGGCCGTGTCGCCCAGGGCGGACGCGGTGGCGGTGGTGGTGTCGGCGTAGACGTACTCCAGCACCCGGCAGCCGGCCGTGGACGGCACGGCGGCGCAGTCGGTGGAGGCGGTCGCCGAGGACGGCGCGACAACGTACTTCGGGCGGGCCAGGGTCTTGCCGCCGGAGACGACCTTCTCCGAGACCACCGAGGTGGTGGAGTTGTCGCTGGGCAGCGAGGAGCCGGAGGCCTGCCAGGTGGTGGCGGCCGGGTCGACCTTGGCGAAGGTGACGGTGGTGCCGTCGGTGTCCTTCAGGGTGAAGGAGCCGGTGAGCGCACCGGTCAGGGTGAGGTTCTCGGCGCCGGGCTCGGGCTTCCAGCCGCCGGCGCCGGTGGCGGTGAAGCCGGTCTCGGAGCCGTCCGCGGAGACCACCGAGAGGGAGGTCGCCGAGGTCTGGCGGACGTAGGAGTAGGCGGCGTCGGTGAGTTCGGCGGTGGTGCCGGAGCTCCACTGCGGGCCGAAGATCGCCGCCTGGCCCTCCTGGGCCGAGCCGTTGGCGGGCCGGCGGGAGGAGAAGGAGCGCTCGGCGTGCAGGCCGAAGGCCTCGGCGTCGCTCTCGGAGAGGGTGAGGTCACCGGTGAGGGTGTTCACCTCGCCCGGGCCGACCTTGGTCTCCGGCGCGGTGCCCGCGTTGCGGTCCACCGTGACGGTGTTCGGCTCGGTGGCGTCGGTGGCGGTGCCGTCGGTGAACACCGCGCGGACGTCGACCGGGCCGTTCTCGGCCAGGGTGTCGGTGATGTTCCAGGTCAGCGCGGCCGGCTTGCCGCCGGGGGCGGTGAACGGCCAGGCCGTCACCGGCTTGCCGTCGGTGGTGGCGACGTTGGCGACCGGGACGTCCTTCCAGGCGTCGGTCTCACCGCGCCGGTACTGGTAGCGCACCCCGGTGTAGGTGCTGTTGCCCTCGGCCTGCAGCGAGGTGCGGCGGGCCGGGCGCTCGCCCGCTCCCGGCGCGACCAGGGCGGAGCCCTTGCCGGCGTAGAAGGCGTACGTCTTGTCGGCGGAGACGTTGCCCGCGGCGTCCCGGGTGTGCGCGGTGACGGTGTGGGAGCCCGCCTTGAAGGTGAGCTTGGCGCTGACCGGGGTGCCGGTGGTGGCCGAGGTGACCCAGGCCCCGCCGTCCAGCCGGTACTGGATGTCCTTCACGTCGCTGGTCGGCGGGGTGAAGGTGAAGGTGCCGCTGTAGCTGCCGTTGGCGTCCGGGATGCCCGCCCACTGGCCGGCCGGGAAGTCCCCGGAGGAGACGGTGGTCGCGCCCGGCGCGGTGGTGTCCACGGTGAAGGTGCGGAAGGCGGACCAGGCGCTGTTGGCGGTGCCGTCCCAGGAGCGCGAGCGCCACTTGTAGGCGCCCGGCGCCAGCTTGGTGCCCGGGGCCCAGGTGAACGTCGAGCCGGAGGCCGCCATGACGGTGCGCCCGGACTGCAGCGCGGCCGTGCCGTTGGACGCCCAGACCTCGAAGTCCAGGGCGATGTTGCCGCCGTCGGGGTCGGTCGCCTTGGCGGACAGCGTCGGCGTGGCGTCGTTGGTCAGCGCGGCGTCGGCCGGGGAGACCAGCGTGGAGACACCCGGCGGGGTGTTGTACGTGACCGACAGGTACGGCGTGTTGGACGTCGCGTTGCCGGAGTTGAACTTCTTCCAGCCGTACGGGTCGGACTCGTCGGTGGCCCGGATGCCCAGGGTGTTGTTGGTGTTGCCGTTGGCGGCCCAGGCCTTGACCAGCGCGGTGATGTCCTGGTTCACCCAGCCGTCGTTGCAGGAGCTGGAGTAGCCCTTGGTCGCGGTGGACGTCGCCCACTTCTTGTTCCAGCCGGGCTGGGCCGTCCAGCGGGTGGCCGTGGTGGCCGTGCCGGTGTCCCAGACCTCCCAGCTCTTCGCGGTGCAGGACCAGCTGTGGAAGTTCCACAGGTTGAGCTTGCCGCCGGTGATCTGCTTCCCGCTGATCTTCGCCATCGGGAACTGCAGGAACGAACGCGCCACCTGGCCGGAGCCGTTGTTGCCCAGCTTCAGCTCGGTCTGCGAGGAGACGTCGGTGGCGTAGCCCTGTTGGACGAAGGTGTCGAAGCCGACGCCGATGTTGACCGCCGGGTCGATGGTCACCGGGTACTTCGTCTTCGGGTCGTTCAGGAAGGCGGCGTCCGGGGTCAGCGTCAGGTCGATCGCGTTCCCGTTCTGGACGACCTTCAGCGCGACCGGAGCGGTGCGGGTGTGGTCGCCGCTGCGCTCGTCGACCTGCGCGTCCCACATCACCGGGGCGGGCAGCTGGCCCTTCTCCTCGCCGGTCTTCGGGTCGAGGAAGGAGACCGAGTCGTCCGGGTTCTGCCGGGCCTGGAGGCCGGCCGCGTCCAGGGTGAGCGTCACGCTGCCGTTGGCGGCCACCGCCGAGCGGTCCTTGAGCTCCAGGAACTGCTCGAAGCCGGTCCGGGTGGACTCGATGACCAGGTCGGTGGCGGTGAGCGCGTCCGCGTACCGGGCCCTGGCGCCGTCCACGGTGGGAGCGGGCAGGGCGCCGCGCCAGGACAGCGACATCGCGGTGCCGTTGCCGTTGTCCAGCGAGACCAGCGGCGTGGCCGGGGCCTGCTGGGCGCCGGCCGGGGCACCGGCGGCCCTGAACGCCGACGCGGCGGCGGGCGGGGTGGCGCCGGCCAGCGAGAGGTTGAGCGGGTGCCCCTTGGCCTTGACGCTGCCGTCCGACTGCCGCGCCAGGTCGACGTCGATCGGCTGGAGCCTGCCGGACTTGTCCTTGTAGCGGACCGGGCCGGAGGCGAGGTCCAGCGTGGTGGTGCCGTCCGGGTTGATCCAGCTGGTGGTCGACTCGGTGCGCTCGTCCACCACCTCGATCCGGCGGTTCTCCAACCGGGCCTTGAGGTGGGCGGTCGCGATGTCCTTGGCCTCGGCCGGGCCCAGGGCCTTGGCGGGCTTCGGGGACTGCTCCGTGGTGACGGCGACGGCCTGACCGGTCGTCATGATGACGGCGGCGGCCTCGACCGAGAGCACCACCGCCAGGGCGACGGCGGTGTGGCGCAGTACGCCGTTGCCGCGGCGCGGTGCGGAGGGGGGCGGCGAGCCGGCTTCGGCCCGCTGCCGCGGTGATCCGCCCGTGGGGCGTGACATGGAACTCCTCGACTGGTCCGTACGGGAAGGAAAGGTGGTCGGAAAACGGGGAGACGGCCGACGTGCTGATGGTGCGTCAGCCATGACGGGGTAAAGCGACAGCAAAGAACCGGCCAATCTCCCGGGCGGGAGGAACCGGTCGAAAGCTGCCTGGAAGGCCGGAAAGCCCCCGGGCGTGACGGCGGGTGGCCGACGCCCTCGGGTACGGCGCGGGCCGCAGCGGGGCTCGGTGCGTTTCAGCGCGTCCCGGCGCGTTCTTCAGCGGCGGCCGGACGGCCGCCGGACGGCCGCCGGCAGGGCCCTGGCCAGCAGGTTCCGCGCCCTCGACCGGGCTGCCGCCTCGTCGGCGGCGCGGACGTAGAGCACCAGGCCGACGCCCTCGGGCACGGCGCGGGCGCGCACGTGCTCCAGGCCGTCGTCCGGGGCGGCACACGCCCACAGCGCGGCCTGGGCCTCCGCGGCCGCCGCCTCTCCCGAGGGGGCGGCGGCACCGGCCGGCACGGTCAGCTGGACTGCGAACACCGCAGGTCAGGCCTGCGTGACGGCGTCGTCGGCGGGCGGGGCGTCCCAGCCGATCGACCGGGCGGAGGGGTTGTCCCAGCCGATCCCGCCACCCGGGCCCTGGGTGGCGGACGGGGCGTCGGTGGCGGTCGCACCGGCGGCGAAGGCCGGCGCGGCGGAGCCGGCGAGGGCGAGGGTCAGGAGGACGGCGGCGAGTGGACGGACGGCCACGGCGGATTCCTGTTCTGTGCGGGAACTTCGTTGGGGGATAACGCAGTTCTGGGTGTCCGGGAATTCGGGGAATGCGCGCACGGCGAATCCTCCCGGTCCGCGGGCCGCCACGGGAAGGGAATTCGGCGGGCAGGAACAGGACAGGCAGCATGCTGCAGAACCGCGAAGGGCGGCAGCGGCGGGGGCCGTTGACCGGATCATGCCCTTGCGAGGGGTTCCGGCCGGGGGAAAGATCGGCCCGGGCCGACCGGGCATACGGAATCGTCCACGGGGATCAGGGGTCGAGAAGTGCTGGAACTGCTGGGGTTGGACGCCACCACGGAAGCCGTCTACCGAGGAATGCTCGCCGACCCGGAAGGCGGGGTCGCGGAACTCTGCGACCGGCTCGGCCTCCCCGAGGCCGCCGTGCGCGCGGCCCTCGACCGGCTCGCCGACCTCACCCTGCTGCGCACCTCCCGCGAGCGGCCCGGCACCCTGCGGCCGGTCAGCCCGGAGCGCGGACTGGAGATCCTGCTGCGCCGCCAGGAGGAGGAACTCGCCCGTCGGCAGCAGGAGTTGGCCGCCTCCAAGGCCGCCGTCGCGCGGGCCCTGGGGGAGTACGCCAAGGTGCGGACCGACACCCCGGTGGGCGACCACGAACGGCTGCTCGGCCTCGACGCCATCCAGGACAAGCTGGAGGTGCTGACCGCCCGGCTGACCACCGAGGTCCTGGCGGTGATGCCCGGCGGCGCCCAGTCCGCGGCCAGCCTGGCCGCCTCCCGTCCGCTCGACGAGGACGCCCTGCGACGCGGCGTCAGCCTGCGCACCGTCTACCAGGAGAGCATCCACGACGCCCCGGAGACCCTCGACTACGCCCGCTGGATGTCCGGCCTCGGCGGCGAGGTGCGCACCGCACCGGTGCTGCCGCCGCGGATGCTGGTCTTCGACCGCAGCACCGCCGTGCTGCCGATCGACCCGGAGAACACCCGGGCCGGCGCCCTGTGCACCCGGGAGCCGGGCATCGTCGCCTCCCTGGTCGCCCTGTTCGAACAGACCTGGGAGACCGCCGTCCCGATCACCGACGACCCCGACGGCGCGCCGCCGCTGACCCTGACCACCGGCGAGCGCGAACTCCTGCGCCTGCTGTCCACCGGCCTCACGGACGACGCGACGGCCAAACGCCTCGGCGTCTCGGTACGCACCGTCCGCCGCCAGATGGCCGTCCTGATGGAACGCCTCGACGCGGCCAGCCGCTTCGAAGCCGGCCTCAAGACCGCCCGCCGCGGCTGGCTCTAGCCGCCCGGCGGGGGGTCGGCTGCTGCGGCGGCCGCGGCGGCCAGGCGGTCCACCTCGACCCACTCGTCGAGGTGGAGGCCGTACAGGCGGGCCGGGTGGTCGGCGGCGGGGTGGGTGGGGAGGAAGGCGGGGGAGTGGCCGCGGTGGAGGTACCAGGAGCCGAGGCGGACCAGGGCGGCGCGGCGTTCGGCGGCGCTGGTCTCCACGGAGCAGCGTTCGGCGGCGTAGAGGCGCAGGAGGTCGTTGAGCCGGTAGTGGTCGCGGTCCTCGGGGGTGAGCAGGTGGGCGGCGGCCAGCCGGTCGAGGACGGGCCGGACGGCGGCGGGCGGGGCGCCGGCCAGGGCGGCGGCCGCGTCGGCGCCGATGCCGACGGCCGGGACGAGGGCGAGCAGCCGGAGCAGGTCGCGGGCCTCGCCGGGCAGTGAGCGGTAGGAGAGGTCGAAGGCGGCGCGGACCGCCGAGGTGTCGTCGCCCTCGATCTGGAGGGCGCTCAACCGGTGCTCCGTGTCGAGGAGTTCGGCGGCGTGGTCGGTGAGGCTGCGGTCCGGGCTGGCGGCCAGGCGGCTGGCGGTGACGGCCAGGGCGAGGGGCAGTCGGCCGCAGGCGTCGGCGAGTTCGGCGGCGGCGCGCGGCTCGGCGCGGGTGCGGTGCTCGCCGACCATGCGGGCCAGCAGTTCGAGGGCCTGGTGGGCGGGCAGGACGTCGAGCACCAGCGGCCGGGCGCCGTTGCGGACGGTCAGTCCGTCGAGCCGGGTGCGGCTGGTGACCACCGTGCGGCAGCCCGGGGCGCCGGGCAGCAGCGGGCGGACCTGCTCGGCGTCGCGGGCGTTGTCGAGGATCACGAGCAGCCGCCGGTCGGCCAGCCGGGAGCGGTAGAGCGCGGCCGCCTCGTCCGCCGCCGCGGGGATCCGGTCGCCGGGCACGCCGAGGGCGCGCAGGAAGCGGGCCAGGACGGTGCGCGGGGCGAGCGGCGCGTCGACGGAGTAGCCGTGCAGGTCGGCGTAGAGCTGGCCGTCCGGGAAGCGGTCGCGGACCCGGTGGGCCCAGTCGACGGCGAGGGTGGTCTTGCCGACCCCGGCCGGTCCGGAGACGGCGCAGACCGCGCACGCGGCGGCGGTCGGCCCGGCCCCCTGGTCCGCCGGGTCGGTGAGCAGCGCGTCCAGGGCCCGCAGTTCGGCGTCGCGTCCGACGAAGGTGGCCAGGGCGGGCGGGAGTTGGGCGGGCGGCGACTGCACCTGCGCCTGCGCGGGTGGCGTCGGCGCGGGTGGTTCCTCGGCCCGGGCCGGGGCGGCGGGCACCGGTTCGGTGGCCAGCAGCTCCAGGTGCAGCGCCCGCAGCTCGGGACCGGGGTCGAGCCCGAGTTCGTCGGCCAGCCGTTCCGCGAACCGGCGGTAGGCGGCGAGCCCCTCGGGGGTGCGTCCGGAGCCGTGCAGGGCGCGCATCAGCTGTCCGGTGAAACGTTCCCGCAGCGGGTGGTCGGCGACCAGCGCGGTGAGTTCGGGGACGGCCGTTCGGTGCCGGCCGAGTGCGAGTTCCAGGTCGAGGCACTCCTCCCAGGCGGTCAGCCGCAGTTCGTCCAGGGCGACGGCGCCCGGGGCGTCCGCGTCCACGGCGAGTCCGTCGAGGGCCGGTCCGCGCCACAGGGCGAGTGCGGAGCGGAGCCCGTCGACGGCCTCCGGGGCCCGCCCGGCGGCGGCTTCGGCGCGGGCGAGGGCGAGCCGGTCGGTGAAGTCACGGGCGTCCAGGCGGTGGCCGGTGAGCGTGATGCGGTAGCCGCGGCCGTCGGTGAGCAGGACGGGCGGCGCGTCCGGGTCGGCCTCGGCGAAGCGGCGCCGCAGCACCCCGGCGAGGTTGCGGACCTGGCGGGTGGCGGTGGCCGGCGGCCGTTCGTCCCAGACGGTGTCCACCAGGCGGGCGACCGGTACGGAGGAGTCCGCGTTGAGCAGCAGGGCGGCGAGCAGCCGCTCCTGCCGGGAGCCTTCGGAGGGGATGCGCCGGCCGTCGCCGGTCCACACCTCCAGCGAGCCGAGGATCCTGAACTCCAACGTCCCTCCCTGGGGCCCGCGGGGCCGGACCGGACCGGCCGCCGTGGAGGACGGGCGCGAGTCGTGACGAACTGATGATCAGATCATGCCAGTTGTGTGCGTTCGGTTGAGAAGTTTCTTGTGCACCGGCCGAAACGAGCCGGTCGCCCAGTGAGGACCCCGAACCCAGGAGCAGTCGATGAACCGTCTGAAGAAGGCCGTCGCCACCGCGACCGCCGTCGCCGCCGCCGCCCTGATCCCGCTCACCGCCGCCCCGGCCTCCGCCACCACCGGGCCGGCCACCCACCTCGGGATGACCTGGTCCGTCGTCTCCAACGGCCCCGACGGCACCGTCCAGGTCGGCGGCCCCGGCGGCAGCCCGAGCAACGCCTACAACGGCGACACCGCGCCTTCCGTCTCGCTGCCCGTGCTCTGCCTCAACGTCGACGGCAGCCCGGCCCCGTCCGGGATCAGCCTCGGCTTCTACAACGGCTGGGCGCAGGGCACCGTCGCCCTCAGCCAGCCGGTCAAGGGCTCCCGCCTGAACAGCCGGGCCGCGGCCGACAGCGTCTGCCAGGCCGGTTTCGGCGCCGGCTGGCGCGAGGCCGAGTTCCACGACGGCCACTACGGCACCGACCTGTCGCAGACCGGCGGCTGGACCTTCTGGGCCTACGGCAACATCCCCAGCAACACCCGTTTCTGGACGGCCATCAACGACCAGCCGGCCAACCCCTGGAACTGACCGGACGCACACCGCCGGTGCGCCCGCCCTCCCGGCGGGCGCGCCGCGGTGGCCGGGTTCCGGGATTCGCCGACGGTCCGTCCGGGTACGCCGTACGCTCGGGGCGCAGGCGGTCGGCCGCCGCCCGGGACCCGGAGGAGGACGGCGTGAACACGGCTGCCGCACGGCAGGACACGGCTGCGGAACGCACCCCCCGGGGCGGGCCCCGGATCGACCCGCTGCTCGCCGACCGCGTCACCGAGGCGCTCCTCCTGGCCGGCCTGCCCGTCGGGTACGGAGGACACGGCCCCGGCGTCCAGCTGCGCCCGGCCCGGCCGTTCGACGACTCCGACGACTGCGCCGGCCTGATCGCCCTGCACTGGGAGCCCGGCCCCCGGCTGGCCGCCGCGGCGGCCATGGAGGAGTTCCAGCAGCCGGCCTCCGCCGCCGGTCGCGTCGTCACCAGCAGCATGCAGAACGCGCTGGCGGAGTTCCTGCCGGCCTTCGGCATCGAGGTCGAGGCCGGCCGGCTCGACGGGGAGACCAGGGTCGGCCGTACCAGCGGCCCCGCCCCGGCCACCGGACAGGACGCCGGCCGGGACACCGCCGCTCCGGCCGGGGCCCGCCCGCAGGACCTCGGCATCGGCGCGCACGTCGTCGACGCGGTGCGCCGCACCGCCGCACTGGCCGGACTGCCGGTCGCCGACCACCTGCACGCGCCCGGCATCACCCTCGCCCCGTGCCGGCCCGTCGACGACGGCGACGACACCACCGGCGTCGCCGACCTCCGCTGGAACCCCTCCCGCCGCCTGTCCGCGGCCGCCGACGGCGACACCCCCGCCGCCGAGCGGGCCGCACGGGCCCGCACCGCCGTCCAGGACGCGATGCGGCACGCCTTCGGCGCCGTCCTCGGCGCCTGCGGCCTCGACCTCCAGTGGTGCCGCCCGTCCGCGCTCCCGTACCAGCTGCGCGCCTACGGCGCCGCCGAGCAGCCGCCGGTACGCCACTGACGCCCGGCCCGCGCGTCCGGGGCGTTCGGGGCGTCCGGGGCGTCGGCTACGGGGCCTCGGCTTCCTCCCGCAGCCCACGGACTGAGGGCCCATGCGGTCGCGGCCGGGACCGCCAGGGCGTGCGGAGGCGGTGGGCCAGGGCGCTGGCCGCCACGCAGAGGGCCAGCGCGCTCCAGAGCAGCGGGGGGTTCTGCAGGCCCAGGCCGATGACCGCCGGTCCGACCGCGTAGGACACCGTCCAGGTCAGCTGGAACAGGGACATGTACGGTCCCTCGTCGCCCTTGGGCGCCATGGCGACCGCCGTCGCGGCCGCGGTGGGCTTCGAGGCCAGTTCGGCCAGCGCCAGCACCACCGCCACGAGGACGGCGAGCGGGCCCTGGAGGGCGTGCGGGGCGGTGGAGACCGTCGCGGTGAGGGCGATGGCGCCGGCCGCCGCGCCGATCGACAGGCCCAGGACCCGCGAGCGGCTCCAGCCGGACAGCAGCCGGCTGATCCGCATCTGCAGGGTGGTGGCGGTGGCGTAGCGCACGGCGACCACGACGGTCGGCCAGTAGGCGGCCTGGTGGAGGCCCTCCACCAGGTAGAGGGGGAAGGCGACGGTCGGGATCAGCCAGGCCGCCGAGAGCAGCGTCTGGGACGCGACCAGCGACAGGAACGGCCGGTCGCCGAGCGCCGCCCGGGTGTTCGACCTCGCCGCCCGGAGCCCGGGCCGCTCGGCGGCCGGCACGGTCACCCCCAGCAGGAGGGCGGCCGCGAGGAGGGAGCTCGCGCTGTTCAGGGCGAGCGCGACCTCCAGGCCGTGCCCGCCGGCGAGCGCCATCAGGGCGGTCGCCCCCAGGGTGCCGACGCCCAGGGAGGTCGTCTTGAGCACGGTGACCGCGGAGAACCACTCGGTGAGCTCCTCCGGCTTCGCGAACCGCGCGACCAGCGTGGGCCAGGCGGCGCCGTAGAGGCGGTCGGAGGCCGTCACGAGGAAGGTGGCGGTCGCCACGGTGACCAGGTTCCCGGCCGCGAAGAACAGCCCGTACCCGAGCGCGGTCAGGACGTTGCTGACGACCAGGCAGGACTTGGGCCCCACCGCCTGGACGGCCCGTCCGCAGAGCGGCACGACGGCGAAGGACGCGAGCGACCCGACCGTCACGGCGGTGCCCGCGGCGGCCGCCGGGAAGTGCCGGACGGTGACGAAGAACAGCAGCGACAGCGGCAGGAAGACGCCGGAGCCGAACGTGTCGATCGCCACCGAGAGGAACAGCCGCCGCTGCCGACGGAACCGCCCGGCCCCTGTCATGCCACCCCCACCTCGAACCCGCCCCCGGCTACCGCGTGACCATCGCGGACTACCGCGTGTCGCGCAGCTTGAGAATGTACGTCGCGGTCAGCGCGACCGCACGGTCCTCGTCCCGCGCGAGCGCTGCGAGGGCACGGGACGCCGTACCGCCCGGGACGTCCGCGAGCGCCTGGGTCAGCCGCCGGCGCGCGTCCGGGCCGACGGCCTCCTGGGCGAGGCGGTCGACCAGCCCGGCGGCGATCCGGTCCGCCAGCGCGGGCCCGTTCACCGGTGCCGGACTGCCCACCGGAGCGGAGCCGTTCGCCAGCGCGCCCAGCGCGTCCGCCGCGTCGGCGTCGTTCGTCGCCCCGACGATCATGTCGATGAGCGTCGGGACCGCGTCGGCCACGCCGCGGGCCCCGAGCGCCAGGGCCGCGTACCTGCGGACCACGGCGTCCGGGTGCCCGAGGGCGTCCCGCAGCAGTGCGGTCGCCGTCCCGTCCGGCAACTCGGCGAGGCACCGGACGGCCCGTTCGCGCACCTCGGCCGCGGGCGAGTCCAGCCCCTCCGCGAGCAGGGCCGTCCCGTCCCCGCCCGACTGCGCCAGCGCCCACCGGAGCGCCCCGGCGACGATCGGGTCCGACTCGCCCAGCACGGCCTCGACCAGCGCCTCCACCGGCACCGCCGCGTCCTCGCCCGCGGACAGCGCGGCGCGCTGCCGCGCCCCCGGGCTCTTCGACTCCAGGGCCTGGAGCAGCGCGACGACCCGGAGGACCTCCTCCCACCCGGCGGGCTCCGCGGCGTCGATCCGCCGCAGCCGGGTGAGCAGCTCCGTCTCCGCCGCGATGCGCTCGCGGGTCCGGAGGATGAGGTCCTCGACGAGCTCCGCGGGCGCGAAGCCGGGATCGTCCAGGGCCCGACCGACGTCGCGCAGCGACAGGCCCAGCGACCGCAGGCTCTCGATGTGGAAGATCCGCCGGATGTCCTCGTCCGCGTACCGGCGGTAACCGGAGCCGGTGCGCCCCGTCGGACGCACCAGCCCGAGCGACTCGTAGTGCCTGAGCATGCGGGCGCTGACCCCCGACCGCCGGGCCACGTCGCCGATCAACACTGCCTACCGTCCCTCCTGGCGGCCCTCGCCGAAGACCGCCGTGCGCTTCGCCTCCTCGACGGCGAGCTCGAACCCGGCGTCCGGGTCGTGCCACAGCCGTTCGGTGGCGAGCGCGTGCGCCCGGACCCCGGGGTCGGGGTCCGTCGTCGCGGCGCCCAGCGTCGGCAGCACCGCCTCCCCGAGCGCGACCAGCGCCCGGCTGAGGCTCAGCCGCGTCTCACGTCCGCCGCGCCCGAGCTGAGCCGCCAACACTACGGCCAGCGCGGGCACCCCGTCCTCGGGTACGAGCACGACCGCGGCCCGCCAGGCGCTGCGGGCCACCTCCTCGTCGGCGTCGGCCAGCAGCGCCGGCGTGATCGCCGGCCACGCCCGCCGGTCCCCGATCTTGGACAGCGTGTGCAGGGCCTGGCTCCGGGCCTGCGCCCGCTCCGCGCGGACCTCGCCGAGCAGCAGCGGGACGGTCACCGCCGCCTCGTGGCGGGTGAGCGCCCAGGTGAGCATCTCGCGGACGGAGAACTCGGGCTCGACCGCGCACCGCCCGACGAGCGGGCGGACGAACCCCCGGTCCGGGTTCGTGCCGACGGCCAGCGCCGCCCGCAGGCGCACCGACGGGTCGTCGTGCTCCAGCCCGCGGAGCGCCGCCCGCATCGTGTCCCTGTCCTCTTCCGGCCTGGTCATCAGGACCACCTCCTGGGCCTCAGTGAAGGGCTTGTCACGGTGTCAAGGTCAAGCGGATTCCGTGCGCGGTGCCCGCGACGGCCCGGGCGAGGGCGGGGCGGCGGTCGGGGCGGCGGCCGGGGCGGGCCGGTCGTCCGACGGCGGGATGGAGGGTCCGGTCTTACGGTGAATGTGGGGCTCTGCCGGTGCGGGTGCCCCGCTCCGCGTCGTCCGGAGCCCCTCCACCCGGCTGCTCGTCCCTCCGTCCCCGTCCCCGTCCCCGTCCCCCGTCCGCGAGGCGACCGCGATCGAAGGAGACCGTGTCATGGCCAGCAGTACGTCCGGAGTCGGCCCCACCGCCCGGGGCCGCGAGCAGTACCCCTACGCGTCAGGGTGGACCATCTTCGCCGGGGTCATGCTGATCACCGCCGGCCTCATGGCGATCTTCCAGGGCAGCGCCGCCATCACCCACGACAGCCTGCTCGTGGTCACCCGCAGCTACGTGTACGCGATGAACACCGAGGGCTGGGGATGGATCCACCTCATCCTCGGCGTCTTCGTAGTCGTGGCGGGTGTCGCGGTCTTCAGCGGCGCCGCCTGGGCCCGCATCGTCGGTCTGGTCGTGGCAGGGCTGGGGATGATCGCCAACTTCCTCTGGCTGCCCTACTACCCCCTGTGGGCCATCGTCCTGATCGCGATCGACGCCCTCGTCATCTGGGCCCTGTGCGTCGGAACGATCAAGACGGACCCGATCTGACGGACGGCACGGCCACCGCTCCACGGGCCGTCGTGGCCCCGGCGGGTCCCCCTCAGTGGCCCGGTGCGGCGCGGCGCCGCCGTCGAACCGTGTGCCGGACCGCCGTCGGTGCCAGCCCCACTCCCACGCTCACGGCGACCGCCGCCGTGGCCAGCAGAGTGGACCGCCAGGGCCAGGACGCGCCGGTCAGCTCCAGATGGGCCGAGGGGTACTCGGAGAACTTCGCGGTGGTCAGTGCCGTCCGGCGGTCGCCGTGCTCGGCGAGGTCCCGCAGGACCGGATCGAAGCCGAACTCCCCGGACCGCCGTCCTCCGCCGGGCAGTTCGGCGGCGAGCCCGTTGCGCAGGGCCCAGTCGCCCAGCGCACCGTCGAGGCCGGAGGCGTCCCTGACGCCGGGCACCACGAAGCGGTCCGCCCCGTGGGCGCCTCCCGTCGCGGGCCGGGTGACGAGGACCAGGCCGTGGCGGGTGGTGACGGTGTCGCCGGCGCCGATCACCAGCGTCCGGGTGGCGAAGGAGACCCCGCCGTACCCCTCGAAGGCGGCGGCCGCGTCGATCTCCTCGACGCCGTCGACCAGGCCGATGGCCGTGGTGGGGCGCAGCCACGGGAACGCGGCGTTGAGGGCGTACGGGAGGTCGCCGAGGGCGAGGTGGTTGGCCGGTATCGCGGTCGGCCCGTCCGGAGTCCAGCCGGGGTAGGCCAGGCCGGTGCCGATACGGGTCGACTCCGCCTCGCCGGCCAGTTCCCCGACCAGCCGCAGCGCGCCCACGGTGCCGGAGGTGACGCCCGCGGTGGTGGTCACCCGCCCGTCCTCGACGTAGCGCCGCCCGCGCTGCCAGTCGACCTTCGGGTAACCGCGCTCCAGGGAGCCGATGTTGGACCAGAACGACGTGGCCTCGCGGCCGTCGAGCAGACCGGAGGCGGCCAGCAGCTCGGAGCCCGCGCACACCCCGAGGATCCGGGCGCCCTTGCGGTGGCGTTCGACGATCCACTCGCGCAGGCGTTCCTCGCCCGCGCCGGCGGGGTCGGTCACGGCGGGTACGACCACCACGTCGGGTTCCGGCAGAGTGCCGTCCGCCACCTCGGCCAGGGTGTGGTCGGGCAGCAGATGGGCGCCGCCGGACAGCGGGGAGACACGGCGCTCGGCGGCCACCGTGTAGACGAACATCGTCGGCGACTCGGCGAACACCTGGTAGGGCGCGAGGACGTCGGTGGCCACGGAGCCCTCGTTGCTGACCGCGACCGCCACGGTGATCCTGCCCTCCGGCACCGGCCGGGCGGTCGGCCACCCCCGGGCACCGGATCCGCGGGGCGCGGCGGCGAAGCTGTCCGCCATCGACGCGCTCACCCCCGCGAAGGCGATCCCCGCGAAGGACGCGGCCGCCAGACCCGTGCCCAGCAGCACCCGGCCGGTACGGCGCAGCGCCCGGTGCCCCCTGCGGGGCCCGGAACTCATCGCGAACAAGACATACCTCGACAATCCGGGCACGTTCCGGCAGCACGGTGCCGTCGGCCCTCGTGGAAACGGGAAAGGGGGAAATCGTAGGAAATCGGGGTAAATCGGTCGCAGAAGAGGCTCTACGCCGAGGAGGCCGGGCCCGTCAGGCGGTCGGCCGCAGTGGCGCCCGCAGCAGCGAGGGCGGGGCCCCGAAGGCGTCGGCGACCACCCGGCGCAGCTGCCGGGCGTCACGGAACCCGCACCGGAGCGCGACCGCCTCCACCGTCAGGTCGGTACCGGACAGCAGGGCGCGGGCCCGCTCCAGCCGCAGTTGCCGCTGGTAGGCGAACGGGGTGAGGCCGGCGGCCGCGGTGAAGGCCCGCGTCAGACCGCGAGGGGACAGCCCGGCGATGCCGGCGAGTTCACGCAGGGTGAAGGCGGCGTCCAGATGCTGCGCCAGATGGTCCTGCACCCGGTGCACCGCGGGCTGGACGTGGTCGCGGTGCCGCAGGAACGGACTGATCTGTGCCGCGTCCCCGTCCCGCCGCAGGTACAGCACCAGCTCACGCGCGACCCGCCCGGCCAGCTCCGGGCCGCGCTCCCGCTCGACCAGGGACAACGCGAGATCGATCCCCGACGAGATGCCCGCACTGGTGCTGATCCGCCCGTCGTGCACGTAGAGCGCGGCCTCACGCACCCGGGCCCGCGGGTACCGGTCGCGCATCGCCGAGGTGAGCGACCAGTGGGTCGTGCACGCCCTGCCGTCCAGCAGCCCCGCCTCCCCCAGGACGACCGCACCGCTGCACACGGACGCCACCCGGGCACCCGCGTCGTAGGCCTCACGCACCCAGCGCACGACGGCGGGCGCCACCAGTCGGTCGGATCCGGTCAGCCGGGGGCCCGGCACGAGCACCAGGTCACCGGCTGCCGCCCGGCTCGTGTCCAGCGGCGCCAGCCCCGCCAGCCGCAGGCCCTGGGCGGACCGCAGAGCGTCCGCCTCGGCGACGTACTCCAGCCGGTAACCGCCGCCGAGCTGCGCCGCGGCGTCGAACACCTGCACAGGACCGCCGAGGTCCAGCAGATTCACCTCGGGCAGCACCAGGACCAGCACCCGCCCGGTACACCCGTCCGTCTCCTCGCTCACCCCGCCACGGTAGGCCGCGAGGAACCGCCCGCACGAGGTCTCCCAGGGGCGGACGGCGGACGGATCTGGCACTGGACGCGGCGGACGCCGGCCCGGCGCACCGGCCTCAGCACCGGCCGGTCAGGACGGCCGCCCGCCGAAATGCCAGTCGTGCACCTCGATGTCGGCGTACCGCTCCCGGGTCAGGACGGCGCCCGCCGCATCCCGGTCCGGCGCCCGGAGCAGCGCGGCCGTACCCAGCCAGGCGGTGCCGTCGTCGGACAGCAGCGGACCGTAGGCGATCAGCCCGTCCCGGTCGGCCGGCACGGCGAGGTCGACGGCCGGCCCCGAGCCGAGGCCGAGCACCAGGTACCGGTTGCCGCCGGTCCGGCCGCCGGGGAAGTCCCACATGGTGCGCCCCAGCGTGTTGCTCCACCGCCGCAGCAGCACGTCCCGGTAGACGCCCGCCTGGTAACCCGGCTCGGCGAAGGCGAACGCCCGGGCAGCGGCGGCATCGGGCAGGTCGATGATGTGCACGCTGCCGGTGGGGGCCTCGCGGTCCTCGGTGAGGGTCGGACCCCGGGCGATCAACTCCTCCGCGTACCCGTCCATGTAGGACCAGTGCTGTTCCAGCAGTTCGCGGCGCAACGTCCCGGAGCCGGGCCGGTCGCGGTGGTAGCAGAAGAACTCCATGCCCGTAGGGTCCCCTGAAGGAGGCGGCCAGGTCCAGGGCCCGCGTCGACGGCGGATTCCGACCGGATGCCTCCGTGACGGCCGCACAAGGGCGGTGGCCCGGGAGGAC
>NZ_JBHUAL010000184.1:0-19013 GCF_042789775.1 Kitasatospora sp. NPDC056800
CCGGGAGGTGCCCCCACCGCAGTGGCTCCCTCCTCCGCCTTGCGATGCACGCACCCCAACGCCGCCCCGCCCGCCCTCCGGGCGGACGACGGGAGTTTGAAGACAGGCCCTAGCCCGGCCGGCTCGGGGCCGGGGGTGCCTTCCGGGGGTGGTGCGCGGGTGGGTACGGTGCGCGCATGAGGCGCTGGGTGTGGGGTGTGGCGGGCGGGTGCTGCGGGCTCGGGCTGTGGTGGGCCGTGCTGGAGGCGGCGGGGGCCGGCCACGACGCGTGGTGGGCCGTGGCCGGGCGGGTCCTGGCCGTGACGGGGGGAGTGGCCGCCGCGGACCGGGTGCGCGGGCGGTGGGGCTGACGGGCCTCAGAGGGTGCCGAGCTCCGCGGTCAGGTTGGCGCGGGCGGCCGCGGTGAAGCGCTCGCGGGCGGCCGGGGTGCGGTAGAGGTCCGGCAGGGCGAGCAGGTGGCGCAGGACGGCGGCCCGGCCGGCCGCGAAGTCCGGCGCGGGGACGAAGCCGTACTCCTCGCGGACCGCGGCCGCGTACGCCGCGTACGCCTCGGGGGAGCCGCCGAGGACGGCGAGGTCCGCGTCGCAGAGCACCTCGCCGTCGCGGTCGCCGGGGGCGGGGTCGTGGCCGACGGTGAGCAGCACGAGGCGCTCGACCTCGGCGACCCGTTCGGCGGGCAGCCCGGCGGCGGTCAGCGCGCGGACGGCCAGGGCGGCGCTGCGCTCCTCGTTCTCGGTGCGGTCGGGGCGGTAGACGGCGTCGTGGAACCAGGCCGCGAGGCGGACGGCCTCCGGGTCGGCGGCGTGCCCGGCCAGCTCGTCGACCAGGCCCAGCACCGCGCGCAGGTGCGCGGCGGTGTGGTAGCGGCGCTGCGGCTCCGACCAGCGGCGCAGCAGCTCCCGGCCGTACGGCTCGGGGTCGACGGCGGCCCCGCAGCGGTGCAGCAGGGCGGTCCAGGCGGCGAGCAGGTCGTCGGTGGGCGGGTCGGCGAGCGGGCCCTCGGCGGGCGCGTCGGCGAGCGGGCCCTCGGCGGGCGGGGCGTCCTCGGTGGTCGGCATGGCGACCATTGTGGCGGCCCGGCCGGGTGCCGGGCCGGGGGAGTGGGCGCTGGACCTATAGGTAGGTTGACGATATATGTAGTCGTATGACAGAACGCTCCATGCAGGAGCCCACGCTGCTGCTGCTCACCGCGCTGGCCGACGCCCCGCGGCACGGCTACGCGCTCATCCAGGAGATCGCCGCGATCTCCGACGGCCGGGTCAAGATGCGCACCGGCACGCTCTACGGGGCGCTCGACCGGCTGCTGGGCCAGGGTCTGATCGAGGTCGCCGCCGAGGAGGTGGTGGACGGCCGGGCCCGGCGCAGCTACGCGCTGACCGCCGCCGGCCGCGAGGCGCTGGCCGCCGAGGCGGAGCGGCTGCGGGCGGTCGCCACCGAGGCCGAGCGCCGGCTGACCAGGATCCGGTCGATGCTGCCGGGCAAGACCGGGTCGCAGGGGCGGCCCGCGGCGGGGGGAGGCCTCTCATGACCACACCGGTGATCGGTGCGGGGCCCTCGGCGGTGCTGCGGGCCGCGCTCCAGCTCTACCCGGAGCCGTACCGCCGCGAGCGCGGCGAGGAGCTGGCCGAGGTGTTCGCCGACACGACGGCGGCGGGCGGCCGGCCGGCGGTCGCCCGGGAGGTCCTCGGTCTGGCGGTGTACGGGCTGCGGGTGCGGCTCGGGCTGACCGGCGCCACGGCGGCCGGGCGGCTGCTGGCGGTGGTCGCGCCGATGCTCGCCGGGGCGGTGGCCGGTGCCACGCTGGTGGCCTGGGTGACCACCGTGGACCGGATCGTCAACTGGCTCACCTGGGAGGACCCGTACAAGGTCTACTTCTCGTCGCTCTGCGCGCCGGTGGCGGCCGCGCTGCTCCTGGTGGCGGGGCTGCTGGGGCGGTGGACGGCGGTGCGGGGCAGCGCGCTGGTCCTGGGGGCGGTGGGGCTCTACGACCTGGCGGACGCCGTCTGGTCCTCCTCCTTCGACCTGTGGTGGAGCGGCTACATCGCGATGGCCACGCTGCCGCTGGTGCTGGCCGCGCTGCTGCTGGCGGCGGCGCCGACGGACCTGCTGCCCCGGCCGGGCCTGCGCGCGGCCGGCCTGGTGCTGGCGTCGGGGGCCGTGGGCGGGCTGCTGGAGGCGGCCCAGAGCTGGGACGACACCACCTTCCCGCTGGACCTGGTGTGGTTCGTGGTGATGCTGGTCGTCCCGCTGCTGCTGACCTTCGCCGGGCTGCGCGGGCGGGTGGCGCCGACGGCGGCGGGGGTGGCGGCGCTGGTGCTGGCCGGGCCGGGCTGCCTGTTCAACATCTGGCGCGGGTCCGGCGGGGTCTCGCAGCTGCTGCCGGCGGTGGGGCCGTCGGTGGCCGCGCTGGTGCTGGTGGCGGTGGCGGTGCACCGGTTCGGCCGGTCGGAGGCGGCCGGGGCGTCCGGTGCGATCGGGGCGGTCCACGGTCCGGCGTGACCGGGAGGTTCGGGGGGCCGTTCCGGCGTGACCGGAACGGCCCCCTGGGAGTTTCCGGGGGCGGGCCGATGTGGCAGGCTGTCGAATATGTCTAGACCAATTTTCGAAGTCATCGCGCTGACGCCCCAGGACGCCCAGGCCGCCGAGTCGGGCGGCGCCGACCGGCTCGAACTGGTCACCGACATGGCCGCCGACGGGCTCACCCCGTCCGTCGAGGACTTCGGCCGGATCCGGGCCGCCGTCGGCATCCCGCTGCGGGTCATGCTGCGGATCCGGGACGGCTTCGCCCCCGGCGACGTGGACGGGCTGTGCGCCCGGGCCGCCGCGCTGCGGGCCGAGGGGGCCGAGGAGTTCGTGCTCGGCTTCCTCGACGCCGACGGCGCCGTCGACCTGGCCGCCACCACGGCCGTCGCCGAGGCGATCGCCGGCTGCCGCTGGACCTTCCACCGGGCGATCGACCACAGCGCCGACCGGGCCGCCCTGCGGGCCGCCGTCGGCGGGCTGCCCGGCCTGGACACCTTCCTCACCTCCGGCGCGGCCGCCGGGGTGGACGCCGGGCGCGAGGTGCTGTCGGCCGAGCTGGCCCGGGCCGGCGAGCCCGGGTACCGGCAGCGGATCCTGATCGGCGGCGGCCTGCGGGCCGAGCACCTGAAGGAGCTGCGGGCGGAGGGCTTCGACGCCTTCCATGTCGGCGGTGCGGTGCGGGTCGACGGCTGGCGGACGCCGGTGGACGCGGCCAAGGTCGCCGATTGGCGGGCGCTGATCGACGCCTGAGCGCGGGTGCGCCGGTGCGGGCGTTCGTACGGAAGGGCCGGTCCGCGGACCGGCCCTTCCGCGCGCTACCGCAGCTGCTCCGGCAGCGGCTCGCGGTGCAGCACCGTCAGCCCGGAGACGGCACGGGTCAGCGCCACGTACAGCCGCCGCAGGCCGGTCCGCTCGTCCGGCTCCCCGGCGACCACCGCGGCCGGCTCGTCCAGCACCACGTAGTCGTACTCCAGACCCTTGGCCAGCGAGGCCGGGACGAGGGTGAGCCGGGCCTCCGCGCTGGTCTCGTCGCCGGGGGAGAGGTACGGCAGGCCGGCCGCGGTCAGTGCCTCGGCGAGCCGCGGGACGCGGGCGTCGGCGGCGATCAGGCCGGTCGAGCCCTCGTGCTCCAGCGCCTCCCGGCAGGCGGCCAGGACCGCCTCCGTGCCGGCCGCGTCGCCGGTCGTGCCGCCGTCCGTGTCCGTGTCCGCGTCGCCCTCCGCGGCGCCGTCCGCGATCCGGCGGATCGTCAGCGAACCGGGCGCCTCACGGACCGAGGAGGCCGGGGCCAGGCCGGGGGCGATCGCCGGGAGCAGCCGGGAGGCGTACGCGATGACCTCCTCCGGCACCCGGAAGCCCTTGGTCAGCTCCTCGATGTGCGCCTGCGGCTTGCCCAGGTGGCGCAGCGCCTCCGGCCAACTCGCCGTCGCCCACGGGGTGGTGCCCTGGGCGAGGTCGCCGAGGACGGTCGCCGATCCGGTGGTGCAGCGGCGGCCGACCGCGCGGTACTGCATCGGGGAGAGGTCCTGGGCCTCGTCCAGCACCACGTGCCCGAGCGAGGGGGTGCGCTGCACCAGGTCGGTGGCCTCGTCGACCAGGACGGCGTCGGCCGCCGTCCAGCGGGCGGTCTTCACCGAGCGGCCGGGCTTGGGCCACAGCACCGCCCGCTGCTCCTCGGGCGTCAGCACGCCCTCGGCGCAGGCGGCCAGGAACTCCGGCTCGGAGAGCAGCCGCAGGACCAGCTTCGCCGGGTCGACGGCCGGCCAGCACTCCTTGACCACCGCCTTGACGGCGCTGTTGCGGGCCACCGCGTCCTGCACCCGGTCGTCCGGGGCCTCGCCGCCCTGCTCCATCTTCAGCAGCACGGCGTGCGCGATGCGCTGCGGCAGGGCGTCCCTGGCCGCGCCGTAGCGGGTCTCGCGGCCCTTCAACTCCTCGATGATCTCGACCAGTTCGTACACCGGTACGCGCCAGCGGCGGGAGCCGCGGACCACCACGCAGGGCTCGGTGGGCAGCGCGATGCCCGACCGCACCGCCCGGCGCAGCACCTCGGCCATCCGGGCGTCGCCCTTCAGCCGGGCCGCCTCCGGGTCGTCCTCGCCCCTCACCTCGACGTGCCCGACCAGCTGCTGCACGGTGGCCTGGGCGACCTCCAGCTCGCCGAGGGCCGGGAGCACCTGCTCGATGTAGGAGAGGAAGGCGTTGTTCGGCCCGATCACCAGAGTGCCGGTCCGGGCCAGGCGCTCGCGGTGGGCGTACAGCAGGTACGCGACGCGGTGCAGGCCGACGGCGGTCTTCCCGGTGCCGGGCGCCCCCTGGACGCAGATGGTGCCCGTGATGTCCGAGCGGACGATCTCGTCCTGCTCGGGCTGGATGGTGGCGACGATGTCGCGCATCGGGCCGACGCGGGGCTTCTCGATCTCGGCGGCCAGCAGCGCGGAGGCGGAATCGGTCTCGGCCGGGTCGCTGAGGTGCTCGTCCTCGTAGGCGGTGAGTTCGCCGCCGGTGTAGCCGAAGCGGCGGCGGCGGTCGACGTCCATCGGGTCGGTGCGGCTGGCCCGGTAGAACGGCTGGGAGACCGGCGCGCGCCAGTCGATCACCATCGGGTCGCCGTCGGCGTCGTGGACGTGCCGGCGGCCGATGTAGAAGCTCTCGCCTCCGCTGCCCTCGCTCAGCTCCTCGCTGATCGCGTGCAGGTAGTCGAGGCGGCCGAAGAACAGCGGGGTGTGCGAGAGGTCGGCCAGGGCGGCGATCCTGGCCTCGATCTGGTTCTGGAGCACGAGGGCGGTGACCCAAGTGCCGGTCACGTCGCGGATGTCGAGCGACTCGACGTCCTCGCGCATCGCGCGCAGCGCGGCCCGGGAGGCGGCCAGGTGGTCGCGTTCGCGCTGGAGGGGGTCGGTGGTGGAGGTGGCGGGCACAGCGAACCTTCCCGGCTGCCCCCGGTGGCGGGCGCAGCGGATCGTAGGAGCTCACGGTGGGTACGGCCGACCGGTTGCCGAACGGTCGGTACCTCCCCCGGCTGCCTGCGGGACTTCAGCAGGTACCACGGTTCGGGAGGGGGCAGACGGACGATCTTAGACCCGTCCGCCCCTGGGGGCCAGCCGCGCGGGTCCCGGGGTTCCGGCCGTACCGGCCTCGGGGTTCGCCCTACCCCGGCCTCGGGGGCCGCCGTACACCCGGCGGACGAGCCGCGCACCTGCGGATACGGCCTTTGGAGTGATGCCGACCGCCGGTCGGGTGCCTACCGTTGAAGACATGAGCACCACGAACCGAACCCCCCGACCCGGCCCGTCCGGCGCCACCGCCGTCTCCGGGCGCCACCGCAACCCGCTGAGCACCGCCGTCCGCAACGTCGGCATCGCCCTGGACACCGCCGCGCGCGTGATCTTCCTCGGGCGCGACGGTGTCCGGTACTGAAGGCGCCGTCCGGTACTGAAGGCCGTGTCCGTTCCCGGGACGGCCTACCGCCCGTGCGTCACAGCACGTCGTCCGCGTCCATGATCCGGTACGCGTAGCCCTGCTCGGCCAGGAAGCGCTGCCGGTGGGCGGCGAAGTCCTGGTCCACGGTGTCCCGGGCGACCACCGAGTAGAAGTGGGCCGAGTGCCCGTCCGCCTTGGGGCGCAGCACCCGGCCGAGGCGCTGGGCCTCCTCCTGGCGGGAGCCGAAGGTCCCGGAGACCTGGATGGCCACGGTGGCCTCGGGCAGGTCGATCGAGAAGTTCGCGACCTTGGAGACCACCAGGACGCCGATCTCCTTGTTCCGGAAGGCCTCGAAGAGCTTCTCGCGCTGGGCGTTGCTGGTCTCGCCCTTGATCACCGGGGCGTCCAGGGCCTCGCCGAGCTCGTCCAGCTGGTCGATGTACTGGCCGATGATCAGCGTCTGGTCCTTCTCGTGCTTCCTGACCAGCGCCTCCACCACCCGCCGCTTGGTCGCCGTGGTGGCGCAGTAGCGGTAGCGCTCCTCCGGCTCGGCGGTCGCGTAGGCGAGCCGCTCGGAGTCGGTCAGGGTGACCCGCACCTCGCAGCAGTCGGCGGGCGCGATGTAGCCCTGCGCCTCGATCTCCTTCCACGGCGCGTCGAAGCGCTTGGGGCCGATCAGGCTGAACACGTCGCCCTCGCGGCCGTCCTCGCGCACCAGCGTCGCGGTCAGGCCGAGCCGGCGGCGGGCCTGGAGGTCGGCGGTGAACTTGAACACCGGCGCGGGCAGCAGGTGCACCTCGTCGTAGACCACCAGGCCCCAGTTGCGGGCGTCGAACAGCTCCAGGTGGGCGTAGACGCCCTTCCGCTTGGTCGTCATCACCTGGTAGGTGGCGATGGTGACCGGGCGGATCTCCTTCTTCGTCCCGCTGTACTCGCCGATCTCGTCCTCGGTGAGCGAGGTGCGCTTGACCAGCTCGTGCTTCCACTGGCGGGCCGAGACGGTGTTGGTGACCAGGATCAGCGTGGTCGACTTGGCGTGCGCCATCGCGGCCGCGCCGACCAGCGTCTTGCCGGCGCCGCAGGGCAGCACGACCACGCCCGAGCCGCCGTGCCAGAAGCCCTCGACGGCCTGCGCCTGGTACGGGCGCAGCTGCCAGCCGTCCTCGTCCAGGTCGATCGGGTGCGCCTCGCCGTCCACGTACCCGGCGAAGTCCTCGGCGGGCCAGCCGAGTTTGAGCAGCACCTGCTTGATCTGCCCGCGCTCGGAGGGGTGCACCACCACGGTGTCCGGGTCGACCCGGGCGCCGACCAGCGGGACGACCTTCTTGGAGCGCAGCACCTCCTCCAGCACCGGCCGGTCGGTGGTGGTGAGCACCAGCCCGTGGGTCGGGTGCTTGAGCAGCTGGAGCCGCCCGTACCGGCCCATGGTGTCCGCCACGTCCACCAGCAGCGCGTGCGGCACCGGGTAGCGCGAGTACGTCACCAGGGCGTCCACCACCTGCTCGGCGTCGTGCCCGGCCGCCCGCGCGTTCCACAGCCCGAGCGGCGTCACCCGGTACGTGTGCACGTGCTCGGGCGCCCGCTCCAGCTCGGCGAACGGCGCGATGGCGCGACGGCAGTCGGAGGCCCTGGGGTGGTCGATCTCCAGGAGAAGAGTTTTGTCGCTCTGGACGATGAGCGGTCCGTCGTTCACGCGGGGGAGCCCTCCACTGGCTGACAGGGTGGATTGACGCAGACCCTCCAGTGTCGCGCATCGCGGGCGGTGCGCGGGAGCCGCCCGGAGTGACCACCGTCCGTACTCGCTCGTTGAGCTGGTCATGAAGAAGTCGAAGCGTGTTCTCACCGCCCTCGCCCTGATGGGCTCGGCCTTCGCGGCCACCGCCTCCTCGGCCGGCTCGGCCCACGCCCTCGCGGGCATCGGCGAGGGGCCCGGCGGCCTGCTCGCGGCGCCCGGGTTCCTGCTGGCGGACACCGTCACCGGGGGGTCGATGCCGGTCGGGCAGGGGCAGATCGGCAGCCTGGCGGACAAGGCCGTCCAGGACAAGATGAAGGAGGCGCAGCAGGGGCACTGAAGGCCCCCGGCCTCCCCGGGGTCACTCGTCGAGTTCCGCGACGCCGGTGATGCGGTGCAGGGCGAAGGTGCGGAGTTCGTCGGCGTGGTGGTCGAAGGCGGTGACGAAGCCGCCTTCGACCTTGACCGGGTCGATGATGCGCTGGCTGGCGATGCCCTCGGCGTTGAGGTAGCCGATCCACATGCGCTCGCCGAGCAGGACGGCCGTCTGGAGGGCGGCCAGGGTCTCGGCGGCGGCGGTGCGGGGGAGCCGGCGCGGGTCGGGGGCGGGGTCGCGGCGGGTGGCGGTGGCGGCGCGGTCGCCGGCCCGGATGGCCTTGATGGCGGCCGCGAGCAGGGTGTCGTCGGGGGCGGGCGGTCCGTCGGGGACGGGCACGGGGGCCGTCCGGGGCGGGGTGCGGCGGCTGTCCGGGCGGGTGATCAGCACGTCTCCCTCGGCGGACTCGGCGGCCGGGGCGTAGCCCATGGTGCGCAGGGCGGCGAGCAGGACGTCCGGGGCGGCCTGGGAGGCGAGGACGGTGGGGGCGAGCAGCCGCAGCCGCAGGTCGGCGGAGCGGCGGTCGGCGAGGACCTCGCCGAGCAGCGACGGGTCGTCGCAGCGCAGGTAGGAGGAGGCGGCGCCGACCCGCAGGACGCCGTGCCGGCGGGCGACGTCGTCGACCAGGTACGCGAGCGGCTGCGGGACGGGCGTACGGCTGTGCTGTTCCAGGAAGGCCCGCAGGTCGGTGGCGGTGCGGCCGGCGTCGAGGGCGCGGCGCACCGAGGCCGGGGTGAAGCGGTAGACGGTGGCGCCGCCCTTGGACTCGATGTCGGCGCACAGGGCGAGGGCCTGGGCGAGCGGGGTGAGCAGCGGGCCGGGGGCGATCGCGGTGAGGTCCGGCTGGAGGATCACGTGGTCCAGCGGCTGCGGGAGCAGCGGAGCGAGCACCTCGGCCGGGTCGGACTCGGCGGTGAGCAGGGCGCGGGCGGGGGCGGCCAGGGCGCCGCGGCCGGTGATGCCGAGGAGTTCGGCCTCGTCGAGGGTCCAGGCGGTGAGCTCGTCGCGCAGGTCGCGGCCGTCCGGGCCGACGGGGCCGCCGCGCAGCGGGCGCTGCCAGCGCAGGGCGGGGAGCAGCTCCTCGGCGGTGGCCGGGGTGCCGGGCGGCAGTTCGGCGAGCAGGGCGAGGGTGGCGCGGCGGACGGACGGGGCGAGGGTGCGGTCGAGTTCGGGGCCGAGGGCGGCGCGCGGCTTGCCCCGGCCGTCCGGGGTGCCGGTGAGGGCGGGGACGCGGGTGGCGGCGAGCCAGGCGCCGGCCAGGACGGACCAGCGCTCGGCGGTGTCCAGGTGCAGCCAGGTGTCGTACCCCGGGGTGGGGGCCCAGCGTTCGTCCACCTCGCCGTCGGGGGCCAGCAGCCCTGCGGTGTAGGCGAGTTCGAGCCAGAAGGCGGTCTGCTGCTCGGTGTTCTCCAGGGCCTGGGCGGTGCGCTTGAGGTCGCGGACGCCGAGGCCGCCGGCGCGCAGGGTCAGCGGCGGGGTGAGGCCCCAGCCGTCCAGCAGCTCCTCGACGGTCTTGACGGCGGTGTGCGCCTGGCCGGCCGCGGCGGCGTCCACGGTCTGCGGGTCGCGCGGGGCGGCGGCGGGCGCGGGCTCGGGCTGGACCGGTTCGACGGTGCGGTGGGTGCGGCCGCCGCGCAGGTGCAGGGCCAGCTCGCGGGGCAGCACGACGCTGCCGGGGCTGCTGGGCAGCAGCAGGCCGCGGGCGAGCAGCCACTCGACGGGGCTCTGCGCGTCCTCGGCGGTGACCGGGCGGGTGGCGTCCGGGACGGTGCCGGTGGGCGGGCCCCAGACCAGCCGCTCCAGCAGCCGCAGCGCGGCCTCGGGCGCGGTGTCGAGCAGTGCGGCGCAGCGGGCGCGGTCGGTGAGCAGCGCGGTGAGCGCGGCGACGGCGCTGACCGGGTCCGGGGTGCCGGGCTCTCCCGCCGAGGCGAGCAGCTGCTGCAGCCGGGCCGGGGACATGCCGACGGTGGCGTCGGCGAGGGTGGGGCCGAGGCCGGTGCGGCCCGGGTTGACGGCGGTCGGGGCGAGCGCCTCGCGGACGGCGAGGACCAGCCGCAGCCCGTTGTCCGGGCCCCAGAGCAGCGCCCGGTCGCGCAGGGTGGCGAGCGCGCGCGGCAGGGCGGTGGCGACGGCGGACCGGTCGGCGGGGGTGAGCGGGGTGGCGCCGGGGTGCGGCTTGACCTTCGCCGGGCCGGTCAGCAGGGTGCGGACGGTGCTCAGCGAGGTGCCGTCCGGGGCGGTGGCCAGGGCCTCGGCGACCTGGAGGGTGAAGCGGTCGAGCCGCTCCAGGGCGCGCAGCGCGGAGGCCCGCGAGGAGAGCCGGGCGGACAGCTGGGTGAGGTCGCCGGGGACGGGGTTCAGCAGGTCGGGGCGGGAGCGGAGCAGGGCGGCGAGCGCGTCGTCGGGACGGGCGCGCAACTCCTCGGCGAGGGTGCGCGGGCCGGTGGCGGACCTGCCCCGGCGTTGAGGGCCCTGCTGTGTGGTCATTCGACCTAGGTTAGTCGGGCGCGGGGACGACGGGGTGTCCGTCGTCCGGGCGCACCTCCGGCGCTCCGCCGTACCGGCGGACGGACTCGCGCGGGCGGGGGCGGGGTGGGTAGCGTCACGCCGAGGGCGGTTCGGTGGGCGGCCGGTACGGGCGAGGCGGGGTGGTCGGTGATGACGGACGGCGAGTGGTGGCGCAAGAGCGGGCCGTGGAGCGAGCGTTCGGTCGGCGGCCCGGACGCGGGCCCGGACGCCGCTTCGGACGCCGGCTCGGGTTCGGGCTCGGGCGCCGGTTCGGGTGAGGCCGCGTCCGGCGGCGCTCCGGAGGCTCCGTCCGCCCCCGTTCCCGCTCCGGACTTCGACCCCGACAGCGTGTACGACCCGCCGGCGCCGAGCGCGGGCGGCATCCCGTCCGTGCCGCTGCACCTGCCGGAGACCGTCGCCGGGGACCGGCCGGACGGGCCCCCGCCGACGACGGTGTCGAGCACCGGCCCGTGGACGATGACGCTCTTCGACTTCTCGGACGGGCCACGGCCCGCGCCGAAGCCGATCCCCGGGCAGCGCACCGCCGAGGAGGCCGCCGAGCAGGCGGCGGCGGAGGCGGCGGAGGCGGCGGAGGCGGCGGCGCCCGCCGCGGACCTGACGAAGAAGCCGCGCAGGGGCTGGCTCAGGCCAGCCCCCGCCGCCCCTCCCGCGCCGCCCGAGTCCCCGGCCGGGAAGGCCGGGGGCAAGGCCAAGGCGAGAGGGAAGGGGAAGGCCAAGGGGAAGGGCCAGGAGGCGGAGAAGGAGGCGCCCGCCCGCAAGCCCTCCCCGCTGATCCTGCTCTCCTGCGCCCTGCTGGTCGGCGGGGCGGTCTCCGGCTTCCTCCCGGCCATGCTGGTCGGCTGGGGCCTCGGCTACCTGTCCCGCCAGATCTCCGACCTGATGCGGAAGTTCGTGATCCTCGGCATCCCACTGGTCACGATGAGCGTGTCCACCTTCTACTCCATGCAGCAGGCCAAGCAGGCCGGCGGACAGGGCGGCGGCCTCCAGTCGGGCTCGCCGCTGGGCGCGATCAGCTGGTCGTCCGCCCCGAACGTGCTGCGGCTGTCCGCCGTGCTGTCGGCGGTGGTCCTGCTGCTGCTCGCCCTGCGCCGCCGCCCGCCGCAGCAGCAGGGCTGAGCGCGGGGGCCGGTCCGGTCCGGCCCCCGCTACTTGCGGACGAAGCAGCCGGAGCCGTCCACGACGGCGTGGGCGCCGCCGTTGTGTGACGGTGCCGCCGGGGCGCGGGCGGGGCGTCAGTCGTCGGCGAGGTGGACGAGTCGGCGGAAGGTCGTCGGGTCGCCGAGGTGGTCGACGATCCAGTGGGCGACGGTGGCGCGGGTGGCGGTGCCGGCCCGGGGGAGCGGCCGGTCGTACGAGACCTGCGGGCCCGGGGACGGCGGGCCGTCCTTGAGCATCGGCACGCGGACGACCGTCCAGGCGGTGTCGGAGCCGGCGAGCACCGCCTCCATCCGGGCCAGGTCGTGGTGGACCTCCCGGTACAGCCGGTCGACCACCAGCCTGGCCACCACCCGTTGGGCGCGCGGGAGCCGGCTGGTGTCCAGCCCCGCCGAGCTCATCGTGACCAGGTGCCGGGCGCCGCCGTCCCGCAGTGCCGCGGTCAACTCCCGGGCGCCGTCGGAGAAGACGGTGGTGGCGGTGCGGCGGCCGGTGGTGCCGAGGGTGGCGACGACGGCGTCCTGGTCGCTCAGCGGCCCCCGCAGGGAGCCCGGCCGGCCGACGTCGGCCCGGGCGGTGAGCGGGGTGCCGTGCGCGTACTCCGGTAGCCGGGCGGGGTCGCGGGCGACGGCGGTGACGGTGTGTCCGGCGGCCAGTGCGAGGTCGACCACCAGACGGCCGGTGCGTCCGGTGGCACCCACGACTGCGATCCTCATCGGTTCCCTCCTCGGGATGGTTCGGGATGGTTCGGTCTCGGATGGCGCCTTGTCATTCATTCAGACGGACTGTATGAATGAAATCAAGTGAACCACGGCGCACCGCGCGTGCGAACCCGAAGGAGCGATGGAACATGGGAGTTCGGCAGGATCGGTACCCCGACCTGGACGGCCGGGTGGTCGTGGTCGCCGGCGGCAGCCGCGGCATCGGCGCGGAGACCGCCCGCGCCTTCGCCCGGCAGGGCGCGGCCGTCGCCGTCCTCGGGCGCGACGCGCAGGCGCTGGCGGACGTGGCGGACGGCCTGCGGGCGGAGGGGGTCCGGGCGCTCGGACTGGTCGCCGACTGCACGGACGCGGCGGCACTCGGCTCCGCCGCCGCCCGGATCGAGCGGGACCTCGGCCCCGTCGACACCCTGGCCGCCTTCGCCGGCGGCGGAGGCTACCCGGTACCGACCGTCCGCGAGACCGAGGAGCACTGGCGGGCCGTGCTCGACGGCAACCTCACCGCCACCTTCCTCACCGTCCAGGCCTTCCTGCCCGGCCTGCTGGCCCGCCGCGGCGGTTCGATCGTCACCATGGCCTCCACGGCCGGCCGGCTGGCCGGCGGCGCGTCCGCGGCGTACGCCACGGCCAAGGCGGGGGTGCTGATGTTCACCCGGCACCTCGCGCTGGAGGTCGCCGGTGAGGGCGTCCGGGTCAACGCCATCGCGCCGGGCGCCGTCCGCACCGAGCGGACCGCCGCGCAGATGCCGCCCGAGGTGCAGGCCGCGGTCGCCGCCGCGCACCCGCTGGGCCGCCTCGGCGAGCCGGCGGACGTCGCCTCGGCCACGCTCTTCCTGGCCTCCGACGCGTCCTCCTGGATCACCGGGCAGACCCTGGACGTCAGCGGCGGGCGGGTCATGCTCTGAGCGCCGGGCCCGCTCCGCCGGGCGCCGGGCCTTCCCCGCCCGGGTGAACCGATCGGCGATACTGCCAGTTCACACGGAACGAGTGGAGGCGAGCGGGATGAGCCCCCGGTCCTACCGGATGGGACAGCGGCAGGCGGAGGTCGACGAGACCCGCGCCCGGATCGTCGCGGCCGCCCGCGCGCACCTGGCCGAGACCGGCGGGGTCTCGCTGGACGCGGTCGCCCGCCGCGCGGACGTCGCCCGGGCGACCGTCTACTACCAGTTCGGCTCCAAGGCGGGCCTGCTGGAGGCGGTCTGCGACGCCCTCGCCGCGCAGGGCGGCATGGCCCGGCTCGCCGAGGCCTTCACCCAGGCCGACCCCTGGGCGGCGGTGGACCGCTTCGTCGAGGTGATGGGCGGCTTCTGGGCGGTCGACCGGGTCTGCACCCGCCGCCTGCGCGCCCTCGCCGCGCTCGACGAGGAGGTCGGCCGGGTCATCGCCGACCGCGACGCCCGCCGCCGCGAGGGCGCCGCGGTGCTGGCCGGCCGGCTGCCCGACGCCCCGGCGGACGCGGGGCGCCTGCTCTTCGTGCTCACCGCCTTCGAGACCTACGACGCGCTGGCGGCGGAGGCGGAGGCGGCGGGAGCCGTGGGCGGCGGGGCCGACCTGGCTGTGGCCACCCCGGCGGTCACCCGCCTGGTCCGCGCCGCCCTCGGCGGGCCGGTCGACGGGTCGTAGGCCCCGGGTCAGCCGGCCTGCCGCGCGGCCGTGCCGAGGATGCCGGCGGTGACGGCCGCCGGGTCGTCGGTGGGCAGTGCGTGGCCGGCGCCGGGGACGATCTCGACCCGGGCGGTGGGCACCAGCCGGTGCAGGCGGTCGGCGACGGCCCGGGCGTCGTGCAGGGCGCTGCGTTCGCCGAGGAGGAAGAGGGCGGGGGCGGTGAGCCGGCCGAGTTCCCGGTCGGTGAGGGTGGCGGCCGGGGGCAGGCGGCGGCGGAAGCCCATCGAGGCGCGGACCAGCGCCATCAGTTCGGTCTCCAGGACGGCGCTGTTGCCGACCAGCCGGGCCAGCCGGGGGCGCAGCGGGCGCGGGGCCGTCGCGGCGAGGCCGCCGAGGACGAGCCAGGTGTAGAAGCGGCGGCCCAGGTCGGCGAGGCCCGCCGTTTCGACCAGGGTGAGGGCGGCGGTCCGTCCGGGGTGGTGGATCTGGTGGTTGAGGGCGATCCAGCCGCCGTAGGAGCAGCCGACCAGGTGGGCGGAGGGCAGGTCGAGGGCGGTGAGCAGCTCCTCCAGCCAGGCGGCGGCGTCGCGGCCGTCGGTGACGGGGGCGCTCTGCACGCTGGCGCCCGGTTCGCCGACGGTGTCCACGGCGATCACGGGGTGCTGTGCGGCGAGGGCGTCGAGGTGGGCGTGCCACATCAGCGCGTTGCCGCCGGAGCCGGGCAGCAGCACGATCGGCCGGCCCTCGGTGCGGCCGGTGCGGTACACCCGGGTGGTGCCGTAGCCGGTGGGGACGTCGAGCGGTGTCCAGGGCCCCGGCCGGAGTTCGGTCAGCGCGTGCTCGTAGGCGGCGCGGAAGCGGGCTTCGGCCTTGCCGTTCTTGAACTCGCCGATTCGCATGGTACATGTGTATCACATGCATGATACGGGTGTACCAAGTGAAGCGGGACGAACAGGCGGAGGCCGGAATGACCGCGAAGGTCGACCACGAGGAACGCCGCCGGCAGATCGCCGAGGCCCTGCTGCGCATCGCCGACACCCAGGGCCTGCAGTCCGCCAGCATGCGGGCCGTCGCCACGGAGGCCGGGGTCTCGCTGCGGCTCGTCCAGTACTACTTCACGACCAAGGAGGGCCTGCTGCTGGACGCCCTGGCCAGGCTCGGCACCCAGCTCCAGGCCCGGATGGAACGGTGGATCGGCCAGGCCCGCGCCCCCCGGGAGGTGGTGACGGCGATCCTGTCCTGCATCCTGCCGACGGACGCCGAGAGCCGCCGGATCACCAGGACGTACGCGGCGTACTACGCGCTGGTGCTCGGCGACCCCGAGGTGCTGGCGAAGCGGGCCGCGCAGCCACCGGTCGTCCTGGAGGGCTTCCTCGCCAAGCAGCTCCGGGCGGCGCAGCAGGCCGGGGGGATCGGGCCGGAGCGGGACGTCGAGGCGGTCGCGGCCGGGCTGCTGGCGATGGTCAACGGGCTCGGCTCCAGCGTGCTGGGCGGCCAGCGCACCGGTGAGCAGGCGCTCGCGGTCCTCGCGTACCACCTGGACGAGCTGTTCGGGCGGCCGGAAGCGGGCTGACGGCCGGTGCCGTCGACCGTCGCGACGGCCCGCCGGTCCGACGGTCCGGCCCGCCGATCGTCGCGGCAGGCGGGCACCCCTCGCGGCAAGGGGGCTAACACCCGTACGGGGCGGGTGCTTTCCCCGTTCCGCTGGAGGGCCTGTCACTGACAGACTCCGGGGTATGTCCGCGCAGCCCGTGATGACGACCGAAGCGCCCGAAGCCCCCTCCTCCCGGTCCGGGAGCGGCGGCAGCGACTTCGCCCAGTTGACCCGCCGAATAGTCGACGAGGGCCTGCTCGACCGGCGCCCCGGCTACTACGCCGCCCGCATGGCCCTGGTGTTCGCCGCCTTCCTCGGCGGCTGGTACGCCCTGTTCGCGCTGGGCGACACCTGGTGGCAGCTCGGCCTGGCGGCGGCGATGTCCGTCGTCTTCGCCCAGATCGGCCTGCTCTCCCACGACCTGGCGCACCGTCAGGTCTTCGACCGGCGGGTGCCGAGCGAGATCGGCGGCCGGATCGCCGCCAACCTGCTGATGGGCATGAGCTACGGCTGGTGGATGAACAAGCACACCCGCCACCACGCCAACCCGAACCACGAGGAGCGGGACCCGGACGTCGCCCCCGAACTCCTGGTGTGGTCCCAGCAGCAGGCCCGGAAGGCGAGCGGCGTCGCCCGGTTCATCGGCCGCCGGCAGGCGTACCTGTTCGTGCCGCTGCTCCTGCTGGAGGGCCTCAACCTCAGCTTCAACAGCTTCCGCGCGCTGCGCGGGCCCGTGGTGAAGCGCCCGGTGCTGGAGGGCGTGCTGCTGGTGGTCCACTTCCTCGCCTACTTCGGCCTGGTGTTCGCCGCGCTCCCGGCCGGCAAGGCCGTCGCCTTCATCGCCGTGCACCAGGCGCTGTTCGGCGTCTACCTGGGCAGCGTCTTCGCCCCGAACCACAAGGGCATGCTGATGGTGACCCCGGAGATGAAGCTCGACTTCCTGCGCCGCCAGGTGCTCACCTCGCGCAACGTCCGCGGCGGGCTGGTCATCGACGCGGTGATGGGCGGCCTCAACTACCAGGTGGAGCACCACCTGTTCCCCAGCATGCCGACCCCGGCGCTCGGGCGGGCCGCCCGGATCACCCGGGAGTTCTGCGCCGAGAAGGGCGTCGCGTACTACGAGACGGGCCTGTTCCGCTCCTACCGGGAGATCTTCACCCACCTGCACCGGACGGGCGAGCCGATCCGCTCCGGCGGGTGACCGTCACGTCCGGCGGGCGACCGTCCCGCCCGGGCGCCGGGATCCGTCGGCGGGGCCACCGCGGGGCGGCCTTTCGGCGGCATCGCCCGTCCGCCGGCGCGTTCGCGCCCGTACGATGCCCGAGCGGGGTGGGTGGAGACCGGGGGTGGGTGTGGTTCGGTTCTGGCTGAGGTGGGCGCTGATCGCGCTCCTGGGAGTGGCGGTCGTGTTCGGCGGCTGGGCCGGGTGGCGGTTCTACCGCGACACGGCCATTCCGGCCCCGCCGGACGTCCCGGGGCTGGCGCGGGCGCCGGAGACCGAGGAGGCCCGCCTGGCGGCCGGGCGGCGGATGGCCGACCGGATCGACCGGCTGCCCGAACTGCTGCCGTGGGCCCAGGGGTTGGGGCGGTCGACGGTCGACGTGTGCCGCACCGACTACCGCGGCGGCCTGTTCCTCCGGGGGCTGTGGCTGCCGGTGGCCTGCGAGCGGACCGTGAACGTGTACCTGGCCTTCGACGGCGGCGACGTCCGCTCCCGGCTGGCCGATCTGGACCGGTACCTGGACGCCGAGGGCTGGCGGAGCTCGCAGCGGTGGAGCGGCCTGGTCGCGGCCGACGAGTACGCCCACCAGCCGCCCGCCGACCCGACCCCGGAGGAGGTGGCGGAGGCGGCGGCCCGGCCGATCGCCCCGTCGGTGGAGTTCAGGCCGGCGACGGACGAGGCGGTGCGGACGGAGCTGGCCGTGAGCGTCTCCCGGCCGCCGGGCCCCGAACTCCTGACCTCCGGCGAGGACTACTGGTACGAGAAGTACGGCGGCCGGCGCTACCGGAACGACGAGGGGCAGCGGTCCGAGTACCTGGCCTGGCAGCCGGTGCGGCCGAGCGAGGTCACCGGGCCGGCCGAGGGCCGGTACGTGGCGGTCCTGGGCTTCACGACCAGGTACGCGGAGCAGCAGGAAGCGCCGTGAGGCCGGGAGCCGCCGTGGCCGGTCAGCCCGCCGTGCCGGGCGGCGGGGAGGGCGGCGGGGAGAGCGGCAGGGTGGCGGTGACCCGGAAGCCCGAGCGGTAGGGCGAGGCGGTCAGCTCGCCGCCGAACAGCGCGATCCGCTCGGCGAGTCCGAGCAGGCCGTGCCCGGTGGACAGTCCCCGGCGGGCCTCGGGGCGGCGGCCCGCGCCGTCGTCGACCACGTCGAGGGTCAGCACCTCGGACCAGCTGATCCGCACCGAGGCGTGGCTGCCGGCGCCGGAGTGCTTGATGATGTTGGTGACGGCCTCCTGGACCAGTCGGTAGGCCGTCAGGTCGACGCTGTCGTCGAGGTGGGCCGGGGTGCCGCGCACCTCCAGGTCGATCAGGATCCCGGCGCGTCGGGCGTCCTCCAGCAGCGGGCCCAGGTCGGCGAGCCCGTGGCGCCCGGTCCCGTCCGTCATGGGGACGTCGGCGGTGCGCAACAGCCGGAGCATGCGGCGCAGTTCGGCCATCGCGTTGCGGCCCAGTTCCTCGATGTCGCGGAGGGTGCCGGCCAGCCGGTCGGCGTCGGCGGGCGCGGTGCAGCGGGCGGTGTCGGCCTGCATGACGATGACGGCCACCGCGTTGGCCACGATGTCGTGCAACTCCCGGGCGATCTGGACGCGTTCGCCGAGGACGGCCTGGCGGGCGCGCGCGAGTTCGCGCTGGTCGCGCTCGGCGGCGAGGGCGGCGGCCCGGACCCGGCGGCCGGCGCCCCAGGCGACGGCGGTGATCGGCAGGAAGTAGGCGATGCCGCTGACGAGGTACGACGTCCGACGGGAGGGAGGCACCGCCCCGTCGGCGATCGGGTACCAGATGGCCAGGGCGATCGGCAGGGCCGTCAGCACGAGGGCGGCGACGGAGGCGGGCCGGCCGCTCAGCCGGGCCGCCGTGTACAGCGCGAGCAGTACGCCGAAGAAGGGGGTGAAGGCGAAGCCGCTGTTCAGGGAGAGCAGGGCCGCGCCCACGGCGGCGGCCCAGACGACGGCGAACACCGCCTCCGGCCACCGTCGGCGGAAGGTCAGCGCGACGGCCTCCGGGACGGCGAACGCGGCCAGCAGCAGCTGGTCGCGGACGTTCGTCCCGGTCGCGAGCGGAGCCGCGTAGAAGAAGACGTCGGGGACGGTGACCGCCAGTGCCAGCGCGGCGTCCGCCGCCGTGAGGGTCGGTGA
>NZ_JBHUAL010000185.1:0-18986 GCF_042789775.1 Kitasatospora sp. NPDC056800
CCGCGGGGCCGCGCCGCCGAGGGGCCTCAGGCGTCCAGCGTCCCCACGTGGTGGACGCGGACGAGGTTGGTGGAGCCGGCCAGGCCGGGGGGTGAGCCGGCGGTGATGACGACGATGTCGCCCTTCTGGCAGCGGCCGAGGGAGAGGAGGGCCGCGTCGACCTGTTCGACCATCTGGTCGGTGGTCGGGGCGAACGGACCGAGGAAGGTCTCCACGCCCCAGGTGAGGGCGAGTTGGCTGCGTACGGCCGGTTCGTAGGTGAAGGCGAGGACGGGGATGGGCGAGCGGTAGCGGGTGAGCCGGCGGGCGGTGTCGCCGGACTGGGTGAAGGCGATCAGGTACTTGGCGTGCAGGAAGTCGCCGATCTCGGCGGCCGCGCGGGCGACGGCGCCGCCCTGGGTGCGCGGCTTGTTGCCGGTGGTGAGCGGCGGGAGGCCGGCGGCCAGGATGTCGTTCTCGGCGGCCTCGACGATCCGGGCCATGGTCTTGACCGTCTCGACGGGGTACTTGCCGACGGAGGTCTCGCCGGAGAGCATCACCGCGTCCGTCCCGTCGAGGACGGCGTTGGCGACGTCGGAGGCCTCGGCGCGGGTCGGCCGGGAGGTGTTGATCATCGAGTCGAGCATCTGGGTCGCGACGATGACCGGCTTGGCGTTGCGGCGGGCGAGCTTGATGGCGCGCTTCTGGACCAGCGGGACCTGTTCGAGGGGCATCTCCACGCCCAGGTCGCCGCGGGCCACCATGATCCCGTCGAAGGCGTCGACGACGGACTCCAGGTTGTCCACCGCCTGCGGCTTCTCGATCTTGGCGATGACCGGGACGTGCCGCCCCTCCTCCGCCATGATCCGGTGGACGTCCTCGATGTCCCGTCCGCTGCGGACGAACGAGAGCGCGATGAGGTCGGCCCCGGTCCGCAGTGCCCACCGCAGGTCGGCGACGTCCTTGTCGCTGAGTGCGGGGACGGAGACGGAGACGCCGGGGAGGTTGAGGCCCTTGTGGTCGGAGACCAGGCCGCCCTCGATGACGAGGCACCGTACGTGCGGCCCGTCGACGGCGACGACCTCCAGGGTGACCCGGCCGTCGTCGACCAGGATGCGCTCCCCGCGGCCGACGTCCCCGGCGAGCCCGGAGTAGGTGGTTCCGCAGCGGTCCTTGTCCCCCACGACGTCCTTGTCGGTGGAGATGGTGAACTCGTCGCCGCGTTCGAGAAGTACCGGCCCGTGGGCGAAGGTGTCGAGCCGGATCTTCGGGCCTTGAAGGTCGACGAGGACGCCGACGCTGCGGCCGGTCTCGTCGGCGGCCTTGCGGACGCGGCGGTAGCGTTCCTCGTGCTCGGCGTGCAGGCCGTGGCTGAGGTTCAGTCGGGCGATGTCCATCCCGGCGTCGACCAGGGATTTGATCTGGTCGTACGAGTCGGTGGCGGGCCCGAGGGTACAGACGATTTTTGCTCGGCGCATAGTGCTGAGACTAGGCATTACCGACGCGTAACCTCGACGCGGGTCCGGACTGCGGGATGACCGTTGCCGTAAGGCGAGTTGAACAATCTGACACATCCTCGGACCGCCGTCCGAACACCCGGCTCGACTCCCGTTCCGCGCGCACGCCGCACGCCGCGCGCGCCGCCCGTCGATGCGATTCCGTGAAGGGGTGTTCACCCCTGGTTCACCGTTGCTTCCGCCCTCGCTCCCTGCCCGGCGGGACGCTCGTCACCCCCGGGTGAATCCCCGGGAGCCCGGGTGACCACCCGGACGAAGGAGCAGACGAGGGGGAAGCGTTCGGCATGAAACGCGCAGTGAGCGTGGCGGCTGCTCTGGCTCTGCTGGGCGGGGTGGCCTGCGTGCTGGTCCTCGATGACTCGGACAAGGTCGTGACGTTGAAGGGGGAGATCGGATCGGAGAAGGCCGAGTTCTTCAAGGACCCCGAAGTGGTGAAAGCGCTGAAGGATGAGGGGCTGAGGGTGGAGTCGTACCCCATGGGCTCCCTCACGATGATCGGCAAGAACCTGAAGGACGACTACGACTTCGCCTTCCCGGCCAACTACGAGATCGCGAAGAAGATCAGCGACGACGCCCAGATCAGCCAGGCGCTCAACAGTCCGTTCTCCTCGCCGATGGTGGTGCTCGCGCACCGGCCGGCGGCGGAGCTGCTGAAGGCCAACGGCCTGGCGGCACAGGACGCGGCCACCAATGTGTGGAGCCTCAACATGAACTCCTACCTCACGGAGCTGGGCAGGGGCCGCTCCTGGCCGGATCTGGCGGGCTGGAAGGCCGATCAGGGGCTGGGCCGTTCGAACATCATCATCACCACCACCGATCCCCTCTCCTCGTCCTCCGGCTCGACCTACATCGCCCTCCTCTCCTATCTGCTGAACGGGTACAACCCGGTGCACAGCGACGCCGAGGCGACCGCAGTGCTACCGACCCTGCGACTGGCGACGAAACAGCAGGGCGCGCAGAAGGGCACCACGGAGGAACTCCTCAACGACTTCCGGCGCAGCAGCAACAGCCTGGTGTTCACCTACGAGTCGGAGGCCACCGAACTCCAGGACCCCGACACCGTGGTCCTCTACCCCGACACGGCGTACCAGACCGACCACACGATCGTCGCCAAGAACAGCCAAGGCGAGAAGCTGGCCAACCTGTTGAAGGACAACCGGCGACTCCAGGAGTTGGAGACCAAGCACGGCTTCCGCAACAAGAGCACGCCGACGTGGAACGCGGAGCCGACGCGGAAGGGCCCGGTCTTCATGTCGAACCCGACGGCGAACGCCATGAAGTCCCCGCCCGAGTCCCAGTGGCTCAAGGTGCTGTCCACCAAGGCCAAGGAGGACCGGTGAGCAACAGCCCGGCCGGCAGGACCCGTTGGCTGGTGCCGGTCCTCACGGCGCTGCTGGTGGCGACGGCGTGCACATCCTCCGGCAGCTCCCCCAGTCCCACCGACCCTCCGGCCGAGACGGCCCGGCCCGGGGTGCTCCGGGTCCTGGCCGGCAGCGAACTCCAGGACCTGGCACCGATCCTGGAGGACGCCCGGAAGGCGACCGGGGTGACGGTGCAGTTCTCCTGGACGGGCACCCTGGACGGCGCGGACGCGGTGTCCCTCCGTCGGACGGACGGCAAGTACGACGCCATCTGGTTCCCGTCCAACCAGTACCTCCGCCTGGACCCCGCCGCACAGGACAAGCTGGTGTCGGAGGTCCCGGTGATGGCCTCACCGGTGGCGGTCGGGGTGCGCACCTCGATGCTCGACGGGCTCGGCTGGGGCGACGGCTCGAAGGTCACCTGGTCGCAGATCGGGGACGCGGCCTCGGCCGGGAAGCTGTCATACGGGATGGCCGATCCGACCCGGTCGAACTCGGGACTGTCCACGCTGGTCGCGGTCGCCTCGGCCTTCTCGAACGCGAGCACGGCACTGACCCAGGAGGACGTGCAGAAGGAGACCCCGGCCCTGAAGCGGTTCTTCACCGGCCAGCGGCTGACCTCCGGTTCCTCGGGCTGGCTGGCGCAGTCGTACACCCGGGCCGAGACGGGCACGGTGGACGCACTGATCAACTACGAGTCGGTGCTCCTGTCGATGAACCGGACCCTGCCGCCGGCCAAGCAGTTCACGGTGGTGCGCCCGGTGGACGGCCAGGTGTCGGCGACCTATCCACTGACCCTGCTGTCCAGCACCGCGCCGAGCGAGCGCGAGTCCTTCCTGCGGCTGACGTCGTACCTCCTGAAGAAGGACGTGCAGCGGCGCATCTCCGACGTGACGCTGCGCCGCCCGGTGGCCCCGGACGCCACGGCGGCACCGGGGCTGCCCTCGGACCTCCGCCCGGAGCTGCCGTTCCCGGGCTCCCGAGCGGTCGCGGACGGCCTGCTGGCCGCCTACCAGAACGAGCTGCGCCGCCCGTCCCGGACGGTGTACGTGCTGGACACCTCGGGCTCGATGGAGGGCTCGCGGATCGCCGCGCTGAAGAACGCACTGGCCAGACTGACCGGGACGGACGACAGCCGGGGGGTGCGCCGCTTCCGGAACCGCGAGGAGATCACGCTGCTCTCCTTCGCCTCCGCGGTGAAGTGGACCAGGACCCACCTGGTGCCGCCGACCGGCGGCAGTCCGGGCCCGGAAGCGGAGCTGGCCTCGATCAACACGGACGTGCAGTCGCTGTCCGCCTCGGGCGGGACGGCGGTGTACTCCTCACTGGAGGAGGCGTACCGGGTGATCGAGCGCCAGCAGGCCGCGGCCGGCGACGACCGGTTCACGTCGATCGTGCTGATGACCGACGGGGAGAGCAACGCCGGTGCGACGGACGGCGACTTCAAACGCTTCCACGACGCGCTGCCGGCCGGGGAGAAGGCCATCCCGGTGTTCCCGATCAGGTTCGGGGAGGCGGCGGTGAACCAGCTCCAGGGGATCGCGGACCTGAGCGGCGGCAAGCTGTTCGACGGGACGGGCTCGCTGGACGGGGTGTTCGAGGAGATCCGTGGCTACCAGTGACGGGGTCGGTTCCCGGCTGCTGCGCTACCTGGAGTCGCCGAAGAACCTGGTCGGCTGCGCCGGTGGCGCGGCCGGGCTGGTGCTGCACCTCACCGACGTGACCAAGGGCTGGTGGCTGGTCGTGGTGGCCGGGCTGTACGGGGCGGGCGCGCTGCTGGCGCCCGGCCCGAAGCCCCCACCGCCGCTTCCGCCGGGGCCGCCCGGGGTCTCCGCGCCTCCGGTGGCGGAGCCCCTGGGGGTCGCGCCTCCGGCCCCCAAGCCGGAGCCGGTCCCCGCACCGGAGCCCGCCCCCGCGCCCGACCCGGAGCTGGTGGCGCTGGCCGCCTACCTGGACACCGTGCCGCTGCCGCCCTCCGCCGGGGTTGACGGCCTGCTGGCGGCGCTGCGCGCGGCCGGCCCGGGCCCGGTGGCGGAGCGGATCGTCCGGCACCGGCTGCCGGTCGCGGTGGCCGGCTACCTGCGGGCGCGGACCTGGCAGCCCTGGGCGGGACCGGACGATCCGGACCCGGCGGTCCAGCTGGGCCGCGAGGTCGACCGGTTGGCGGGCGAGCTGGCCTGACCGGGCGTCGGCCGGCCCGCGCCCTTCGCACCTCCGCCCCTCAGGCCTCCGCGCCTCCGTACCACCCCACGGCTCCCCCACGCCCGTCACGAACGAGTCGCCAAGATCTCACCTCCTGGACAGGTCGGGGGGCTATTCAGCACCCCGGCTCGCACGGCACACTTCTACGCGCGTCCCTCTACGCGCGTCGACGCGTGCACGCACACTTTTGTTCACGAACACCAGTTGACGGTCCATCCGCCGTCGTCCCACTCGGGAGAGTCGTCCATGACCCTGAACCGCCGTGACTTCGTCACCCGGTCCGCCGCCACCGCCGCCGGCGCAGCCCTGGCCGGCGGTGCCGCCCTGGCCGCCGCCCCCTCCGCCGCGGCCGCCCAGCCGGACGCGGCGGCCGCCAAGGGCCAGCAGCGCAAGCCGCGCACGCAGGCCTTCACCGTCATGGGCACCACCGACCTGCACGGCCGGGTGCTCAACTGGGACTACTTCACCGACGCCGAGTACACCGACAAGGCCCACAACGCGGTCGGCCTCGCCAAGATCTCCACGCTGGCCAACCAGGTGCGCGAGGAGAAGGGCTGGGACCGCTGCCTGCTGATCGACTCCGGCGACACCATCCAGGGCACCCAGCTGTCCTACTACTACGCCCGGATCGAGTCGATCGACACCGAGGCCAACACCGTGCCGGACCACCCGATGGCCGTCGCCATGAACCTCATGGAGTACGACGCCGCCGCGCTCGGCAACCACGAGTTCAACTACGGCATCCCGCTCCTGAAGGCCTACGAGGAGCAGCTGGAGTTCCCGCTGCTGGGCGCCAACGCGCTGAACGCGAAGAACGAGAAGCCGGCCTTCAAGCCGTACGTGATCAAGGAGCTGCGCCTGGGCGGCGGCCGTCCGGTGCGGGTCGGCATCCTCGGCCTGACCAACCCGGGCATCGCGATCTGGGACAAGGCCAACGTCAGCGGCAAGATGGTCTTCCCGGGCATCGTGGAGACCGCCGCCACCTGGGTGCCGAAGATGAAGGCCGCGGGCGCGGACGTCATCGTGGTCTCGGCGCACTCCGGCTGCGACGAGGCGACCACCTGGGGCGACCAGCTGCCGTGGGCCGAGAACGTCTCGGTCGCGCTGGCGGAGACCGTCCCGGACATCGACGCGGTGCTGGTGGGCCACGCCCACAAGGAGGTCCCGCAGCGCCTGGTCGTCAACAAGAAGACCGGCCGCACGGTCGTCCTCTCCGAGCCGCTCTGCTACGGCCAGCGGCTGACCTGCTTCGACTTCGAGGTCGAGTTCACCGGCGGCGCCTGGAAGGTCGCCTCGGTCTCCTCCCGGCTGCTGAACTCCAACACCGTGCCGGAGAACCCGGAGATCACCGACGCGATCGCCGGGCAGCACAAGAAGGTCGTCGCGTACGTCAACCAGAACATCGGCACCAGCAAGATCGCGCTGTCGATCGCCGACGCCCCCTTCAAGGCCACCCCGATCATCGACCTGATCGGCCGGGTCCAGGCCGACGCCGTCAAGGCCGCGCTGGCGGGCGGGCAGTACGCCAACCTCCCGGTGCTGGCCCAGGCCGCCCCGTTCAACCGCACCGCCCTGATCCCGTCCGGCCAGGTGAAGCTGCGCGACGCCGCGGGCCTCTACATCTACGAGAACACCCTGGAGGCCCGCATCCTGACGGGCGCCCAGCTCAAGGACTACCTGGAGTACTCGGTCAAGTACTACAACCAGCTCGCCCCGGGCGCCCCGGTCGACAAGGACAAGCTGACCGGCGCCGAGGCCACCCCGGACTACAACTACGACTCGCTCTACGGCCTGAGCTACGACATCGACATCGCCCAGCCGAAGGGCTCGCGGATCGTCAACCTGTCCTTCCAGGGCAAGCCGATCGACCCGGCCGCGGAGTTCGTCCTGGCCGTCAACAACTACCGTGCCAACGGCGGCGGCAACTTCCCGCACGTCGCCAAGGCCAAGATGGTCTGGTCGAACTCCGACGAGATCCGCAACACCATGATCGCCTGGGTGAAGGCCAAGGGCGTCATCGACCCCGCCGAGTTCTTCACCGACTCCTGGCGCCTGGTCCGCGCCGGCCAGCCGGTCTTCTGATCCGCACTCCCCGAGCGAAAGGCCGTCGCCCCGTCCGGCGACGGCCTTTCGGCCTGTCCGGTGGAAGAATGGCGCCATGAGCGAGTTCCAGATCCCCGAGCGCCACGCGAGGCTGCTGGCCTACGCGGAGAGCCTGACGCCTCCGGCCGGGTGGAAGATCGAGATCTCCGGCGACGAGATCATCATGATGGCCGGCCCCTCGGTGATCCACCAGCGCAACCTGCTGCTCGTCCGCGAGCAGTTCGACGCCCACCGCCCCGCCGGAACGATGCCGAGCGAGAACACCGACCTCGCCTCCCCGAACGTCGGCAAGCTCCGCAACCCCGACCTGACCTACATCCCCCTCTCGGCGCTGGAGGAGGGCGGGAACCAGGTCCCCGCCGAGCAGGCGGCCATCGCGGTGGAGATCGTCTCCCCGTCGAACCCGGAGAACGACCTGGTCGGCAAGGTCCGCGACTACCCGCTCATGGCCATCCCGCTGTACCTGCTGATCGACCCGCGCGAGGGCGACCTGACGCTCTACGCCGAGCCGTCCGACAGCGGCTACCGCTGGCGCTGGAACGGCAAGTTCGGCGACCCGGTCCCGCTCCCGGCCCCCTTCGGCTTCGAGCTCGCCACCGACGCCCTGCTCCGCTACCCCGCCTGACGCCACGGGCCTCCCGGCGGCAGCCGCCGGGAGGCCCTCGCGTCCGAACCGCGGGTCAGAAGGGGAAGACCGCGCGCTCGTGCTGGACGGATATCCACTTCAGGGTGGTGAAGGCGTCCACCGTGGACTCGCCGTTGAGGCGGCCGACGCCGGAGTTCTTCTCGCCGCCGAAGGGCACGCCCGGCTCGTCGGCGATGGTGCCGCCGTTGACGTGGATCATGCCGGTCTCGATCCGCTGGGCGAGCTTCACGCCGCGCTCGGTGTTCCCGGTGTGCACCGCGCCGCTGAGTCCGAAGGGCGTGGCGTTGGCGAGCCGGACGGCCTCGTCCTCGCCGTCGAAGGGCACCAGCAGGACGACCGGGCCGAAGAGTTCGGTCCGCAGGATCGGCGCGTCCTCGGCGAGGCCGGTGAGGACCACCGGCTCCATCAGGCTGCCGACCGTGTCGCCGCGCAGCAGCGCGGTGGCGCCGGCCGCGACGGCCTGGTCGACCTGGGCGCGCAGGCCGTCGGCCTGGACGGGGTTGATCAGCGGGCCGATGTGGGTGGCCGGGTCCCGCGGGTCGCCGACGGTGAGCGAGGCGACCTTGGCGACGAACTTCTCGGTGAACTCGGCCTCGACGGACCGGTCCACCAGCACCCGGTTGGCGGCCATGCAGACCTGCCCCTGGTGGACGAAGCGGCTGAACACCGCGGCGTCCACGGCGTGGTCCACGTCGGCGTCGTCCAGCACGATCAGCGCGCTGTTGCCGCCGAGTTCCAGGACGGTGCGCTTGAAGTGCCCGGCAGCGACGGTGGCGACGTGCCGGCCGACCTTGTCGGAGCCGGTGAAGGAGATCACCTTGGGCACCGGGTGCTCCAGGAAGCTGTCGCCGATCTCGGCGATGTCGGTGATCACCACGTTCAGCAGGCCGGGCGGGAGCCCCGCGTCCTCGAAGAGCTTGGCGATCAGCCCGCCGCCGACCACCGGGGTCTCCTGGTGCGGCTTGAGGACGACGCCGTTGCCGAGCGCGAGCGCCGGGGCGACGGCCTTGAGCGCCAGGAACAGCGGGAAGTTGAACGGGCTGATCACGCCGACCACGCCGACCGGCAGCCGGTAGAGGCGGTTCTCCCGGCCCTGGGCGGGCGAGGTCAGCAGCCGGCCCTCGGGGGCCACCGACAGGTGCAGGCACTCCCGCAGCACGTCCTTGACCAGCGACAGTTCGAAGCCCGCCTTCAGCGCGGTGCCGCCGAGTTCCGCCATGACCGCCTGGACGATCTCCGGCTCGCGCTCCTCCAGCAGCCGCAGCGCGCGCTCGAAGACCAGCCGCCGCTGGTAGGGGTTGGTGGCGGCCCACTGCTTCTGGGCGCGCTCGGCGGCGCGGTAGGCCAGGTCGACCTCCGCGACGGTGGCGACGGTGATGGTGGCGAGCTTGTCACCGGTGTAGGGGTCGACGTCGACGATGTCCCAGGAGCCGCTGCCGCTGCGCCACTCACCATCGATGTACTGCAGGGCCAACTCGGAGAAGTACGACATCTGATCCCTCTCATGCACCCGACCTGATGGGGAATCATCGTACTGACGTATTACAGTTCCTGGCGCACGGAATGGAGCAGGTCACGGGTCATTGCCGGGCTCAGGCTGTCGGCGACCAGGTCGTCCATCGCGTGCCGGTACTCGGCCACCTCGGCGGGCTTGTCCAGGTAGAGCGCGGTGGTGAACTGCTCCAGGTACACCACGTCCGACAGTTCGGCCTCGGCGAAGCCCAGGACGGTGAACGCGCCGCTCTCGGCGCTCAGCCCGGCGTTGCCCAGCGGCAGCACCTGGAGCCGGACATTGGGCAGTTCGCTCAGCTCCAGCAGCCGGTCCAGCTGGCCGCGCATCAGCTCCGCGCCGCCCCAGGGCCGGCGCAGCGCGGCCTCGTCCAGCACCGCGACCAGCCGCGGCGCCCGCTCGCCGGTCAGCACCGCCTGCCGCTTGAGCCGTACGTCGACCCGGCGCTCGATCTCCTCCGGCCCGGTGGCGTGGCAGCCGGCGGTGACCACGGCCCGGGCGTAGTCGGCGGTCTGGAGCAGCCCGTGGACGAACTGGACCTCGTAGCTGCGGATCTCGGCCGCGGCCTCCTCCAGTCCCAGGTAGTTCTGGAACCAGCCGGGCAGGACGTCCCCGTACTCGTGCCACCAGGAGCTGGCGTTGGCGTCGCGCAGCAGTCCGAGGACGGTGGCCCGCTCCTGTTCGACCTCGACCCCGTACAGGGTGAGCAGGTCGGCGACGTCCCGTTCCTTGAAGCCGACCCGGCCGAGCTCCATGCGGCTGATCTTGGACTCGGAGGCCCGGATCGAGTACCCGGCCTCCTCCCGGCTGACGCCTCTGGCCTCGCGGAGCTTGCGCAGCTGGGTACCGAGCAGCAGGCGCCGTACCGTGGCGCCCCCGCCTGCCTGAGTCGTGCCCATCGACGTCATCCTCCGCGCTCGCCCAGCCCCCCGGCCGTCGGCCGCAGTCTGCCACCTGGCACCGACGAACAACAGCCCACTGTCCCGGAACCCGCCGGGCGCCGAACAACTCCGGCCGTTTGTCCGAGAGTTGCCGCGGCCCGGGGAGGGGTCAGGGGCCGCCGCGGGGGTACGCGACGGCGCCCGCCCTCCAACTGGTCGGGGAAGAGGGCAGGCGCCAGGAGACCGCGTTGGCCCGGCGACTCTGACGGGGGCAGCGGGTTGAGCTCCCGGCGATGCGGCGCCGGGGGTTCGGGGTGGGCCGGTCGGAGCGTCCGGGGCCCGTCAGACCACCAGGGGGCGGTCGGTGGGCCGGATCGGCGCGGGAAGCGGGGTCTTGCCGCCGAGGTACTTGTCCACCGCCGCGGCGGCCGAGCGGCCTTCCGCGATGGCCCAGACGATCAGCGACTGGCCACGGCCGGCGTCTCCGCAGACGTACACGCCATCGACATTGGTGGCGAACCGGCCATCGCGGGCAATGTTACCGCGCGCGTCGAGGTCCGCTCCCAGCTGCTCGACCAGCCCGTTGCGCACGTCCGTCCCGGTGAAGCCCATGGCCAGGGTGACCAGCTGGGCCGGGATGGCCCGCTCGGTGCCGGGGACCTGCTCGAACCGGCCGTCCCTGAACTCCACCTCGACGAGGTGCAGCTCCTGGACGTTGCCGTCCTCGTCGCCGCTGAAGTGGGTGGTGCTGACCGAGTAGATCCGCTCGCCGCCCTCCTCGTGCGCGGAGGTGACCTTGTACGTCATCGGCATGGTCGGCCACGGCTGGTGCCCGGGCCGGTCCTCGCCGGGCCGCGGCATGATCTCCAGCTGGGTGACCGAGGCCGCCCCCTGCCGGTGGGCGGTGCCGACGCAGTCCGCGCCGGTGTCGCCGCCGCCGATCACGACCACGTGCTTGCCCTTGGCGCTGATCGGGGACTCCACGAAGTCGCCCTCCTGCACCTTGTTGGCCAGCGGCAGGTACTCCATGGCCTGGTGGACGCCCTTGAGCTCGCGCCCGGGCACCGGCAGGTCGCGGGCGGTGGTGGCGCCGGCCGCGACGACCACGGCGTCGAAGCGCTCGCGCAGCTGCTGCCCGGTGATGTCCTCGCCGACGTGCACGCCGGTGCGGAACCGGGTGCCCTCCGCCCGCATCTGCTCGATGCGGCGGTTGATGTGGCGCTTCTCCATCTTGAACTCGGGGATGCCGTAGCGCAGCAGTCCGCCGATCCGGTCGGCCCGCTCGTACACGACGACGGTGTGCCCGGCGCGGGTGAGCTGCTGGGCGGCGGCGAGGCCGGCCGGGCCGGAGCCGACGACGGCGACGGTCTTGCCGGAGAGCCGCTCCGGGACCTGCGGGGTGACCCCGCCGCGGTCCCAGGCCTTGTCGATGATGGTGACCTCGACGTTCTTGATGGTCACCGCGTCCTGGTTGATGCCGAGGACGCACGCGGACTCGCACGGGGCCGGGCACAGGCGGCCGGTGAACTCCGGGAAGTTGTTGGTGGCGTGCAGCCGCTCGATCGCGCCGACGAAGTCGTCCCGGTAGGCCAGGTCGTTCCACTCGGGGATGAGGTTCCCGAGCGGGCAGCCGTTGTGGCAGAACGGGATGCCGCAGTCCATGCAGCGGCCGGCCTGCTTGGTGATGATCGGCAGGAGGCTGCGCTCGACGTAGACCTCGTTCCAGTCCCGCAGACGGACGTCCACGGGGCGGCGCTCGGCCAGCTGCTTGGGCGTGGTCAGGAAGCCCTTGGGGTCAGCCATTAGCCGCCTCCATCATCTTGCGAGTGGTCTCGGCCTCGGAGAGGCCATCGCGCTCAGCGGCGTCCTTGGCGGCGAGCACTGCCTTGTAGTCGGTCGGCATGATCTTGGAGAAGCGGGAGACCCCGCTGCCCCAGTCCGCCAGGAGTTCGGCGGCGACGGTGGAGCCGGTCTCCTCGTAGTGCTGCTGCACGGTCTCGCGCAGCCAGTCGCGGTCGGCGGCGGTGGGGGCCTCGATGCCCACCATGCCGTCGTTGACGTTCGCGGGGCGCAGGTCCAGGACGTACGCGATGCCGCCGGACATGCCCGCCGCGAGGTTGCGCCCGGTCTCGCCGAGGACGACGACCCGGCCGCCGGTCATGTACTCCAGGCCGTGGTCGCCGACGCCCTCGACCACCAGGGTGGCCCCGGAGTTGCGGACGGCGAAGCGCTCGCCGGCCTTGCCGCGCAGGTGGACGCGGCCCGCGGTGGCGCCGTAGCCGATGGTGTTGCCGGCGATGACGTGGTTCTGCGCGTCGTTGCCGATGGCGGCCGCCTCGCGGGCCGGGCGGACGATCACCACGCCGCCGGAGAGGCCCTTGCCGACATAGTCGTTGGCGTCGCCCTCCAGCCGCAGGGTCACGCCGCGCGGCAGGAACGCGCCGAAGGACTGCCCGGCGGAGCCGGTGAAGGTGACGTCGATGGTCCCCTCCGGCAGGCCCTCGCCCCGGTACCGCTTGGTCACCTCGTGGCCGAGCATGGTGCCGACGGTGCGGTTGACGTTGCGGATCGGCAGCTGGATCCGGACGGTCTCGCCGCGCTCCAGCGCGTCCTCGGCCAGCGCGATCAGCTGGTTGTCCAGGGCCTTGTCCAGCGCGTGGTCCTGGGTGGTGGTGCGGTGGCGGGCGGCCCCCTCGGGCAGCGCCGGCACGTGGAACAGCGGGGCGAGGTCCAGCCCGGCGGCCTTCCAGTGGTCGATCGCGGCCCGGGCGTCGATGTGCTCGGCGCGGCCGACGGCCTCCTCGATCGAGCGGAAGCCCAGCGAGGCCAGGATCTCCCGGACCTCCTCGGCGATGAACTCGAAGAAGTTGACCACGAACTCGGGCTTGCCGGAGAACCGCTCGCGCAGCACCGGGTTCTGGGTGGCGACGCCGACCGGGCAGGTGTCCAGGTGGCAGACCCGCATCATGATGCAGCCGGAGACCACCAGCGGGGCGGTCGCGAAGCCGAACTCCTCGGCGCCGAGCAGCGCGGCGATGACCACGTCGCGGCCGGTCTTCAGCTGGCCGTCGGTCTGGACGACGATGCGGTCGCGCAGCCCGTTCAGCAGCAGGGTCTGCTGGGTCTCGGCGAGGCCGAGCTCCCAGGGGCCGCCCGCGTGCTTCAGCGAGGTGAGCGGCGAGGCGCCCGTCCCGCCGTCGTGCCCGGAGACCAGGACGACGTCGGCGTGCGCCTTGGAGACGCCAGCCGCGACCGTGCCGACGCCGACCTCGGAGACCAGCTTCACGTGGATGCGGGCCGCCGGGTTGGCGTTCTTGAGGTCGTGGATCAGCTGCGCCAGGTCCTCGATCGAGTAGATGTCGTGGTGCGGCGGCGGCGAGATCAGGCCGACGCCCGGGGTGGAGTGCCGGGTCCTGGCGACCCACGGGTAGACCTTGTGGCCGGGCAGCTGGCCGCCCTCGCCGGGCTTGGCGCCCTGGGCCATCTTGATCTGGATGTCGTCGGCGTTGACGAGGTACTCGGAGGTGACGCCGAACCGGCCGGAGGCGACCTGCTTGATCGCCGAGCGGCGCTCCGGGTCGTACAGGCGGTCCGGGTCCTCGCCGCCCTCGCCGGTGTTGGACTTGCCGCCGAGGCGGTTCATCGCGATGGCCAGGGTCTCGTGCGCCTCGCGGGAGATCGAGCCGTACGACATGGCGCCGGTGGAGAAGCGCCGGACGATCGCGGAGACCGGCTCGACCTCCTCGACCGGGATCGGCTCCCGCTCCAGGCCGTTCAGCCGGAACAGGCCGCGCAGCGTCATCAGCCGCTCGGACTGCTCGTTCACCCGGTCCGTGTACTGCTTGAAGATGTCGTACCGGCGGTTGCGGGTGGCGTGCTGGAGGCGGAAGACGGTGTCCGGGTCGAACAGGTGCGGCTCGCCCTCGCGGCGCCACTGGTACTCGCCGCCGATCTCCAGCGCGCGGTGCGCGGCCGGGATGCCGGAGGCCGGGTACGCCTTGGCGTGCCGGGCGGCGGTCTCGCGGGCGATCTCCTCCAGGCCGATGCCGCCGAGCTTGGTGGTGGTGCCGGAGAAGTAGCCGTCGACGAGGTCCTGGGAGAGGCCGATGGCCTCGAAGACCTGGGCGCCGCGGTAGGAGGCGACGGTCGAGATGCCCATCTTGGACATGACCTTGAGCACGCCCTTGCCGAGCGCCTTGATCAGGTTGCGGATCGCCTTCTCGGGCTCGACGCCCTCGATGAACACACCCTGGGCGACCAGGTCCTCGACGGACTCCATCGCCAGGTACGGGTTGACCGCCCCGGCGCCGTAGCCGATCAGCAGCGCGACGTGGTGCACCTCGCGGACGTCGCCCGCCTCGACCAGCAGCGACACCCGGGTGCGCTGCTTGGTGCGGATCAGGTGGTGGTGCACGGCCGAGGTGAGCAGCAGCGAGGGGATCGGCGCGTGCTCGGCGTCGGAGTGCCGGTCGGAGAGCACGACGATCCGGGCGCCGTCGGCGATCGCCGCGTCGGCCTCGGCGGCGATCTCGGCGAGCCGGGAGGCCAGGCCCTCGCCGCCGGAGGCGACCTTGTAGAGGCCGGAGAGCGTGACGGCCTTCAGGCCGGGCTGGTCGCCGTCGGCGTTGATGTGGACGAGCTTGGCGAGCTCGTCGTTGTCGATCACGGGGAAGGTGATCCCGACCGAGCGGCAGGACGCGGCCTCGGCGGCCAGCAGGTTGCCCTCCGGGCCGAGGTTGGACAGCAGCGAGGTGACGAGCTCCTCGCGGATGGCGTCCAGCGGCGGGTTGGTGACCTGCGCGAAGAGCTGCACGAAGTAGTCGAACAGCAGGCGCGGCTTCTCGCTCAGCGCGGCGATCGGCGAGTCGGTGCCCATCGAGCCGAGCGCCTCGGCGCCGGTGCGCGCCATCGGCGCGAGGATGACCCGCAGCTCCTCCTCGGTGTAGCCGAAGGTCTGCTGGCGGCGGGTGACGGAGGCGTGGGTGTGGAAGATGTGCTCGCGCTCGGGCAGCTTGGCGAGCTGGATCTGCCCGCCGTCGACCCACTCCTGGTAGGGGTGCTCGGCGGCGAGGGCGGACTTGACCTCCTCGTCCGGGACGATCCGGCCCTCGGCGGTGTCCACCAGGAACATCCGGCCGGGCTGGAGGCGGCCCTTCCGGACGACCTTCTCCTGCTCGATGTCGAGGACGCCGACCTCGGAGGAGAGGACGACCAGGCCGTCCTCGGTGATCCAGTACCGGGCCGGGCGCAGGCCGTTGCGGTCGAGCACGGCGCCGATCTGGTTGCCGTCGGTGAAGGTGACGCAGGCCGGGCCGTCCCAGGGCTCCATCAGGTTGGAGTGGTACTGGTAGAAGGCGCGGCGGTCCGGGCTCATGGTGGCGTGGTTCTCCCACGCCTCCGGAATCATCATCAGCACCGAGTGCGGCAGCGAGCGGCCGCCGAGGTGGAGCAGCTCCAGGACCTCGTCGAAGGAGGCGGAGTCGGAGTGCTCCGGCGTGCAGATCGGGAAGATCCGCTCCAGGCCCTGGCCCTTGCTGTTGGCCGGGATGAGGTCGGTCGCGAGCTGCGACTCCCGGGCGTGCATCCAGTTGCGGTTGCCCTTGACCGTGTTGATCTCGCCGTTGTGCGCGACGAAGCGGTACGGGTGGGCGAGCGGCCAGCTCGGGAAGGTGTTGGTGGAGAACCGCGAGTGCACCAGGCCGATCGCGGACGCGTAGCCGCGGTCCGACAGGTCGGGGAAGAAGGGCTCCAGCTGGCCGGTGGTCAGCATGCCCTTGTAGACGATGGTGCGCGCGGACAGCGACGGGAAGTACACCCCGGCCTCGCGCTCGGCCCGCTTGCGGACCACGAAGGCGGTCCGGTCGAGCTCGATGCCGGCCGTGCCGTCCTTCGCCAGGAAGAGCTGCCGGAACCGCGGCATCACGCTGCGCGCGGTGGCGCCGAGCAGGTCCGGGGTGACGGGGACGTCGCGCCAGCCGAGGACGGTCGTGCCCTCCTCGGCCGCGATCGCCTCGATCCGCGCGACGGCGGCGGCGTCCTTCTCATCGTCCTCGGGGAGGAAGGCGATGCCGACGGCGTAGGAGCCGGCCGCCGGGAGCTCGAAGGGGACCTTCCCGCGCAGGAAGGCGTCCGGGACCTGGGTCAGGATGCCGGCGCCGTCGCCGGAGTCCGGCTCGGCGCCGGTGGCGCCGCGGTGCTCCAGGTTGCGCAGGACGTTCAGCGCCTGCTCGACGATGGTGTGGTCGGCGATGCCCGTCAGCGTGGCGACGAAACCGACGCCACAGGCGTCGTGCTCGTTCCGCGGGTCGTACAGGCCCTGGGCAGCAGGTCGCGCATCCGGCACGAGCGCGTACGGCTGGCGGGCGGCGCCGGCCTGGGGCTCGTTGGCGGAGTGCATGGATGCAGACAGCATCGGCTCTCCCGTCGTCGTCTTTCGGCAAGGTGGTGCAAGGAGGGACGACGTTGGCCCTGATGCGATGGTGCGGTGTCGTGCGAGTTACATGATGCCCACGATCCCGAGAAGCGGAATATCCCGTCCACATGGCGGGACGGTGCGCAGGTCGGGGGGCGTGTGAGAGGACGTGCCACAGTGCACGTCCCGACGATTGTGCCCAACCGTCCACCGCCTGAAACAGAGGCGAAACCGGGCCGCCACAGAAGCCGATCATGGACGCCTGGGAATCCATCCCGGGAGCCCGTCCGCGGATGCGAATCCGCGGCTCGGAGGCCCGAATGCTGAGACACTGCCAGGCGCCGCCCGAGGCCCATGTGTGAAACGTCACCCACTCACCAGCATAACCATGCACTCCATGGTCACCCCAGATGGCCGCCGATCAGCCACCCGAGCAGGTAGGTCACCCCGGCCGCCGCACCGCCCAGCACCAGCTGCCGCAGCCCGCTGAACCACCAGCTGCGCGCCGTCACCCGGGCCACCACCGCGCCGCACAGGAACAGCCCGGCCCCCGCCAGCAGCATCGCCGGCAGCAGCGCGGTCGCCCCCAGCAGGTACGGCAGCAGCGGCAGCAGCGCACCGAGCGCGAAGCACAGGAACGACGAGCCGGCCGCCACCAGCGGCGAGGGCAGGTCGGTCGGGTCGACGCCCAGCTCCTCCCGGGCGTGCACCTCCAGGGCCAGCTCCGGGTCCGCGGACAGCTGCCGGGCCACCTCGTGGGCCAGCTCCGGGTCCACCCCGCGCGAGACGTACAGCTGGGCCAGCTCGGCCAGCTCCCCGTGCGGGTTGCGGCTCAGCTCCAGCCGCTCGGCCTCGATCTCGGCCTGCACCAGCTCCCGCTGCGAGGCCACCGAGGTGTACTCCCCCGCCGCCATCGAGCAGGCGCCGGCCGCCAGGCCCGCCAGCCCGGTCAGGATCACCGTCCCGTTGGACGCCGCCCCGCCGACCACGCCGGTCATCAGCGCGAAGTTGGACACCAGCCCGTCCACCGCGCCGAACACGGCCGGTCGCAGCCAGCCGCCGTTGACGTCCCGGTGGTGGTCCGCCGCGGGTATCCGGGGCTGGTGCCCGGCGTCGGCCTCCATCATGGTCGCACTCATCGTCGTTCCCCTCCGTCGTCGTTCGTCAGCCCTGAACGTAGCCCGTCTGACCTGGGCATTTCCAGCAAAGTAAGGCTGTCCGAACACCACTGAGGCCACCCTTCGCGAGCCTCGCGAAGGGTGGCCTCAGCCGGGGGAACTCCCAGGTCAGATCGGGTTCTTGACGTCCTCGCCGGCCGTCTCGGCGGCCGGCTTCCCGTCCACGGGCCCGGCCGGCTTCCGCAGAACCGGCTTCCCGTCGGCCTTCTCCTCGGCCTTACCATCGGCCTTCCCGGCCTTCTCGTCGGCCTCCGCCGCGGCGTCCCGCTCCTCCTGCGCGGCCGGATCGATGCTCGCCGGGTCCTCCCGCCCGGGCCGCTTCCTGCCCACGATCACGAAGTACGCCACCGCGCCCACGAACACCGCGATGGACACCCAGTCGTTCAGCCGCAGGCCGAAGTAGACGTGCGCGTCGTCGATCCGCAGCCACTCGATCCAGAACCGGCCCACCGTGTACGCGGCCACGTACAGCGCGAACGCCCGGCCGTGGCCCAGCGTGAAGCGGCGGTCCGCCCAGATCACCAGCAGCGCGACACCGACGCACCACAGCGACTCGTACAGGAAGGTCGGCTGGTAGACGCCCTTCACGACCTCGCCGTTGGGCAGCGTCTTGTCGATCTCCAGGCCCCACGGCAGGGTGGTCGACCGGCCGTACAGCTCCTGGTTGAAGTAGTTGCCCCAGCGGCCCAGCGCCTGCGCGAGGGCGATGCCCGGCGCGATGGCGTCGGCGTACGCGGGCAGCGGCACGCCCCGGCGGCGGGCGCCGATCCAGGCGCCGACCGCGCCCAGCGCGACCGCGCCCCAGATGCCGAGGCCGCCCTCCCAGATCTTGAGGGCGTCCCAGGGGTTCTTCCCCTCGGCGAAGTACAGGCGGCCGCCGTCGGTGATCACGTGGTAGAGGCGGCCGCCGACCAGGCCGAACGGCACGGCCCACACGGCGATGTCGCCGACGGTGTGCTTGGCACCGCCCCGGGCGACCCAGCGCTTGCTGCCGAGCCAGACGGCCACGACGACACCGAGGATGATGCAGAAGGCGTAGGCGCGCAGCGGGATCGGTCCGAGGTACAGGACGCCCCGCGACGGGCTGGGAATGTAGGCGATATCCATGGCAGTTCCGACGCTACAGGGTCCGAAGGCCCGCTCGGACACCCTTGGGGTCACAGAAACCGAACAACGGGCCGCGCCGCCGCCTCCGGA